>CATNEU010000167.1 GCA_950097605.1 uncultured Oscillospiraceae bacterium
CAATTTGGCCGACCGGGATTATTTTCAGCGCGCGATGCGCGGAGAATCGGTTGTCAGCGATACGCTGTCGGAACGGTTTGGGTCGGGTGCAATTCATGTATATGCCGCGCCGATCCCCTGCGGCGACAAAATTGCCGGCGTGATCTTTGCCACCCACGATGAAAAGACTTATAACAGCTCGCTGGCCGTATCGACGTTTGAAGGGCGGGGCGCCTCGCTGGTGACGCAGCAGGATGGACGGCTGGTCGCCCGGTCGGAAGGGGCGGGCCATACGCTCGGAATAGACGCATTTGAAAACGCCCGTTTTGCTGCGGGCTACAGCCTGGAACAGGTGCGGGAGGATGTGCAGGCGGAACGGGCGGGCACGGCCGTTTATACATTGGACGGCTTGCAAAAATATCTCAGCTATACCCCGCTCGGCATCAACGGCTGGACCCTCTGCACCATTGTGCCCGGCGGCGTTGTGACGGAAAAAACGCGCTATCTGCTGTCGAGCACACTGTTCATCGGCGCAGGGATTTCCCTTTTTTTCAGTGCGCTGTTGTTTTATAGCATTCATCTGCACAAAAAAAGCCGGCGGGCGCTGTACGAACTGGCCTACACCGATTCACTGACCGGCGCGGTCAATTTGAACCGGCTGAAGGCGGATGCGGTGCGGCTTCTGGAAAAGCGGCCCACCCATCTCTATGCGCTGGTGCAGTTCGATGTGGAAAAGTTTAAGTATATCAACGATATGTACGGATATGAAGTGGGCAATCGCATTTTGTGCACGATCGCGGATACGGCGCGGGAAACCGTTTTAGAGCACGAGTTGTTCGCCCGGATTGCAAACGACGATTTTGCAATGCTGCTGCGCTGTGAAGAGGGACAGGAGGCATTGTCCCGCAGGTTGCTTGCGCTGGCGTCCCGGATCGGTTCCCGCGTGGATACAAATGGGATGCAAATGAAGATTGCGCTTTCCTTCGGCGTCTATCTGCTGCCGGGCCATCCCATCGACGAAACCGAGCTGGTTGGGGCGCTGGACAAAGCCAATATCGCCAGAGAAACGGTCAAAGGGCGGCATGACTCCTCGGTTGCGTTTTACAAAAATGAGCTGCGCAACCGGATCATAGAGGAAAAAGACCTGGAAAACCATATGCATGCGGCGCTGCGCAACGGCGAGTTTCAGATGTATTTGCAGCCGAAATATGACCTTGCCACGCACAGAATTGCAGGTGCGGAGGCGCTTGTGCGTTGGCAGCATCCGCAAAAAGGGTTGTTGCAGCCGGGAGTGTTCATCGAATTGTTTGAAAAAAACGGGTTTATTGTGCAGATCGACCTGTTTATGTTTGAGGAAGTCTGTAAAGTGCTGCGCCGCTGGAGTGAAAGCGGCGTCGCGGTGCCGGTATCCGTCAACCTCTCCCGCGCGCATCTGTATCAAGCCCGGCTGATCGACCAGTTTGACGCCATTGCCCGGCGCTATGGCGTCGACCGCAGCCTGATTGAAATTGAACTGACCGAAAGCTATTTTTTTGAAGATGTGGATGGCCTGCTGCAAACCATGCAGCGGCTGCGGCAGCTTGGTTTTCTGCTTTCGATGGACGATTTCGGAACGGGTTATTCCTCGCTGAACCTGCTTAAGGATCTGCCGGTGGATATTTTGAAGCTCGACCGTGCGTTTTTTCAACAGTTTCAGAAGCGGGAGGACGGCGAGCGGACCAAAAAGGTAATTGCGGGCGTCGTAACGCTCGCCAAAAGCATTGATATGCGGATTGTCTGCGAAGGCGTGGAGACCGAGGAGCAGGCGGAATTCCTGCGCCAAATCGGCTGCGATCTTGCCCAGGGGTATCTGTTTGCACGCCCAATGCCGGTGGCCGATTTTGAAAAGCTGCTGCAAGAAACGTCTTCGCACTGCCAAGGGGAAACATGAGGCTTCCGTGCGGCCGGTCCCTATTAATATTTGCGTACGGCGCATAGGAGCTGCCGTATTTGTATACAAATGAATGACAGGAAAGGCACGGGATATAAAATGCGCATGCGCTCGCACGCCTGTCTAAAAGATCGAAACTTTTCAGTACGGCTGGGTGCGCACGGCGTGAAAACGGCGTCCGGCCGTACCGGCAATGCGAAAGGAACCTGTTATGGATATGAGGACGGTTTTTCTGTGCTTTATAGCGTATAGCTTTTTGGGCTGGCTGTGTGAAACGGTCTATTGTTCGGTTCCCAAAAGGAAGTTTGTCAACCGTGGCTTTTTAAACGGACCGCTCTGTCCCGTATATGGCTTCGGCGCCCTGCTTGTCATCTTGCTGCTGGGCCCCTGGGCCCAAAGCATTCCGCTGCTGTTTGCCGGCGGTCTGGTTTTCACGAGCGCGCTGGAGTATATCACAAGCATCCTACTCGAAAAGCTGTTCCACATCAAGCTGTGGGATTATTCCGGGAAACTGCTGCATATCAATGGGCGCGTGTGCCTCAAAAACTCCGTGTTGTTCGGGGTGCTGTCCGTGCTGCTGATGCGTCTGCTCCACCCGTTTGTGCTGGATGTGCTGGCGCGCCTGCCCCAAGCCGCGGCGACTTGGATCAGCACTGGGATACTGCTTGTGTTTGCCGCCGATATTGTCGTCAGTGTGCGCACCGTTGTGCAGCTCAGTGGAAAGCTTGCCGAGCTGGAAAGGCTGTTTAACGAGATCTGGGAGAAAAACCGGCAGTATAAGGAGGTGCTGCTGCAAAGCCTGGAGGAAAAACGGGAAAGCGTGCGCGAACAGCAGTCGGAGCGGCTCGAGGCGCTGCGCGCACGCATCCGCCAGGCGGCCGCAAAACACCATGCTTTGCAGAAAAACAGCCATGTTTTGCAAAGGCGCTTTTTGAATGCGTTTCCAAACGCCAAATCCCTCCGGTTTCCAGAGGCGTTGAAACGTCTCAGGGGCGCCGTCAAAAATTTGCGCAGGGGGCGCTGAACAAAAAGGAGAAAATAGATGGGACATTTTGGGTTTTCCTATATCGGGCTGTTGTTTCTGCTTCTGCTGGCCGTGCCCAATCTGCTTTGGACCAGGCGTTTGCCCGCGGGATACAGCACACAGGGGGAGAACAAAATCCTGCTTGTTCTGGAAAGGACTGGTCAGGTCTGCGTGACCTGTACGGCGCTGGCCTTTTCGGATTTCAACTGGCGCGGCTGGTCGGCCTGGTGCCTTTGGCTGTTTGCTGCGATTTTGCTTATGCTGCTGTATGCGTGCTTTTGGATTCGCTATTTCACCAGCAAGCGAACGCTGCGGGACTTTTACAGCAGCTTCCTGGGCGTGCCGATGGCGGGCGCGACGCTGCCTGTCGCCGCCTTTTTGCTGCTGGGGATCTATGGGCAGGTGATTTGGATGGTGCTTTCTGCCGCGGTGCTGGGCATTGGGCATATCGGTATCCATTGGCAGCACCGCCGGGCGCTTGCCGGATAGAATTTTGGGGTTTTATAACAGAAAAACCGGGCTGTGGAAGTACCACAGCCCGGTTTTTTCAAAACAAGGCGAATTTACTCTTTTTTATTTTCAGGCGGTTTATCCGCCAGTTTTTGCACCGTGAGCTTTTTAATGCGCTTGCCGTCCACATCCTGCACCGTGAGGCGCAGGCCTGCGCAGTCAATCGACTCGCCTTTGGAGGGGATGCGGCCGAGCAGCTCTAAAAACCAGCCGCTGACGGAATTGCTTGTGATCTCCTCGCCGTGGTATGCACAGTCGATGATTTCAAACATGTCGTAGACGTTCAGCTCGCCGCTGACAGAATAGGTGTTTTCGCCGGTGCGCTGAATTGCTTCGGTCACAATGTCCGATTCGTCCCAGATGTCGCCGACAAGCTCTTCGATGATGTCTTCCAGGGTCACGACGCCCAGCGTGCCGCCGTATTGGTCGGTCACAACGGCCATCTGAATTTTATTGAGCTGCATTTGCCGCAGCAGTGCGGATATTTTCACACTGGGCGGCACATGCAGCGTCTGTTGCAGCAGGTCTTTGGTGGTAAACGGAACGCCTGCAACCAGGCTGCGGAAAAACTCCCGCTGGTGCAGCACGCCCACAATGTTGTCAATGCTCTTTTCATAAACCGGAATCCGGGAATAGGGGGTGGAGAGAAACAGCTCTTTGATTTCCTGTATGCTGTCCGTGACGTCTACGGCCAGCACGTCCACGCGCGGCGTGAGGATTTCGCCGGCCTGGATTTCGTCGAACTCCAGCGCCGATTGCACCAGCTCGCTCTCCTGCTTTTCCAGAACGCCTTCGTCCTCAATTTCCTCAATGATGGTTTTGAGCTCCTCCTCTGTGA
>CATNEU010000168.1 GCA_950097605.1 uncultured Oscillospiraceae bacterium
AATAAACATGCAACCGCGCAATCACACTGTGTTTTCGAGCGGTTTGCAAAGTTCATACACATAGGCTGCCAAGACAAAATAATACTTTTTGTAATATTTATATATACATATACAAAAAACACCCCGTATGCAGCGCACACGGGGTGTTTTCTATGGACATAGCATGCAATTGCGGTCAGGATTCCCCGCCGCCTATATAAGTACGCACACGGAAGTTGGCGCCCATGCCGCGCGCAATTTCCTCGCAAACGGCAATCTGCTCTTCTCCGATCAGGTCGAGCACCGTGAGCACAACGGTCGGAACAACGCCGATGCAATCCCGGGCGAATTGCAGCACCGCGTCGTAGGACCGGTCGCCGAACACCGGGTTGCAGAGCCTGCAATAGTCCCAAGCGTTCGCGGCGTTTAAGCTGATCGAGACCACGTCCACAAGCCCTTCGAGCTTTGCAGCGGTCGGCCGCTGGTTGATGAGGTCGGAGAGGCCGTTGGTGTTGATGCGGATAACCACATCGCTGACCAACCGGATCTGCCGGCAGATTTCACACACATCGTCGAACCGTTCGAGCGGTTCGCCAAAGCCGCAGAACACAACCTCCTCATAGCGCGAAAGATTGTGCGCAAACAGCGCCTCGCTGATCTCGTCGAGCGTGGGTTCCCGCGTGAGCCAGAGGCTCTCCTGGGTATAGGGAAACGCGCAGCCCGCCGACCGGATGCAAAATTCGCAGGCGTTCGGGCAGTTGTTGGTTATGTTGAGATAGAGACTGTCACCGATTGTGTAGACAATTGTCATCAGCATCACCTGTTTTTTAGAATGGGAATCCGTGCATGATGGAGGGTTGCTGTTTCCATTGGCCCCTGTGCGGCGGGCTATGCGATACCAAACAGCCGGCAGGCGTTTTCGCGGGTCGCGTCCACAACCTCCTGCGCGGTAATCCCCTTGATCTCCGCAAGCTTTTGGGCGACCAGCGGCAGCAGGGTGGAGTCGTTGCGCTTTCCACGATGCGGCTCGGGGGCCATATAGGGGCAGTCGGTTTCGAGCAGAATGCGTTCGAGCGGGAGGACGGCGGCGGCCTCGAGCGCGCGGCGCGCGTTTTTAAACGTCAGCGCGCCGCCGAACCCGACGTGATATCCCAGCCGCAGGATTTCGCGGGCCGTCTCGGCACTGCCGGAAAAGCAGTGCACCACGCCCGCGCCCGGATACCGCTTTAAGATCTCCAGCGTATCGGGCAGCGCCTCCCGCTCGTGGATCACCACCGGGAGGGAAAGTTCCCGGGCCAACGCCATCTGCTCGTCGAACACCTTTTTTTGAATGTCCCGCGGTGAAAAGTCGTAGTGATAGTCCAGCCCAATTTCCCCAATGGCCTTCACCTTGGGATGCGCCGCCATCTCGCGGTAGATCTCCAGATAAAAACGGGACATCATTTTGGCCTCGTGCGGGTGGGTGCCCACCGCGCAGTATATGAAATCGTACTGTTCCGCCAGGTCGATACTCTGCTGCGAGCTGGTCAGGTCGCAGCCGATATTTAAAATGCGGCAAACGCCGTTTTCGGGCATCGACCGCAGCAGCGCGCCGCGGTCGCCGTCAAACTTTTTGTCGTCATAGTGTGCGTGGGAATCAAAGATGCCCTGCATGGTAAGTCGCCTCCGTTTCCAACGCGCTTCAGCGCAGCTTGCTGCCCGGCTCGATGCCGTCCACAAACAGCACGCTGACGCCGCCCTCTTTGGTGTCCGCAGCCAGAATCATGCCGTTGCTCTCCTCGCCGCAGAGCTTGACGGGCTTGAGATTGGCCACCATCACGATGCGCTTGCCCACAAGCTGCTCCGGCTCATACCAGGACGCGATGCCCGAGACGATCTGGCGCGTGCCGCTGCCGTCGTCCACTTGCAGCTTCAGCAGCTTTTTGGAGCGCTTGACCTTCTCGCAGGCCTTGATCTCGCCCACCAGAAGCTGCACTTTGGCGAAGTCCTCAATGCCGATTTGAGCGACGCCCTCGACAGGCTCTGCGGAAACCGGCTTCTGCGCGGCCTTTCGCGCCTCGTTTTCGGCGGCGATTTCCTCGAGTTTTTTGGCTTCGTCGATGCGTGCGAACAGCACCTCCGGCGCGCCTGTCTTTGTGCCCAGTATGGTCCCGCCGAATTGTGCAAGCGAGGCCCAGTCCGCCTTCTCCGCGCCGATCTGGCTTAGAATCTTCGCGCTGGTATCGGGCATAAAGGGGCCTGCCAGCACGCCGATGAACCGTATGGTTTCAATCAGGTTGTACAGCACGGTTTGCAGGCGCTGCCGTTTCTCCGGGTCTTTCGCAAGCGCCCAGGGCATGGTTTCGTCGATATATTTATTGCTCCTTCTTGCAAGGCCCAAAATTTCCGAAAGCGCGTCGGACACGCGGAACTCGTTCATCAGCGCGGCTGTTTTGTCGCGGCAGGCAAGCGCGGCGGCCTTGAGCTCGCCATCCAGCGGGTCGGGGCAGTCGGGCGCGAGGATCTCCCCGCCAAAGTACTTGCCGCTCATCGCCACAGTGCGGTTGACAAGGTTGCCCAGCGTGTTGGCCAAATCGGCGTTGTAGCGCGCGACAACGGTTTCATAGGTGATGTTGCCGTCCTGTGCGAACGGCATCTCGCTGAGCGAATAATAGCGCACCGCGTCCACGCCGAAATGCCGCGCAAGGTCGTCGGCATAGATCACGTTGCCCTTGCTTTTGCTCATCTTGTCCTCCCCGAACAGCATCCACGGGTGGCCGAAAATCTGTTTGGGAAGCGGCAGGCCCAGCGCCATGAGCATAATCGGCCAGTAGATGGTGTGGAACCGCAGGATGTCCTTGCCGATGATGTGGGCGTTGGCGGGCCAGTACTTTTCAAACAGTTCGCCGCTGCCGTCGGGGTCGTAGCCCAGCGCGGTGATGTAGTTGGAGAGCGCGTCGATCCAGACGTAGATCACATGCCCGCCGTCAAAATCCACCGGCACGCCCCACTTAAAGGAGGTGCGCGAGACGCAGAGGTCCTGCAAGCCGGGTTTTAAGAAGTTGTTGACCATCTCGCGTTTGCGCGACTCGGGCTGAATGAATTCCGGATGCTCGTCGATATACTGCATCAGGCGGTCCTGGTATTTGCTCATTTTAAAGAAATAGGCCTCTTCCTTGGTCTTCTGCACCTTGCGGCCGCAGTCGGGACAGCAGCCGTCTTTGAGCTGCAGCTCGGTGAAAAACGCCTCGCAGGGCACGCAGTAGAGGCCCTCGTATTCGCCCTTGTAGATGTCGCCCTGGTCGTAGAGCTTTTTGAAGATCTTCTGCACGACCTTTTCGTGGTACGCGTCGGTTGTGCGGATGAACTTGTCGTACGAGCAGTTCATAAGGTCCCAAATCCGGCGGATTTCCCCGGCAACCTCGTCCACATATGCCTTGGGCGTAACGCCTTTTTCTTTGGCCTTGTCCTCGATTTTCTGGCCATGCTCGTCGGTGCCGGTCAGAAAGAACACGTCCTTGCCGACCAGCCGCTGGAAGCGGGCGATTGCGTCTGTCAAAATAATCTCATAGGTGTTGCCGATATGCGGCTTCTGCGAGGTGTACGCAATGGCTGTGGTTATATAAAACTTGTTGTCGTCTTGCATGGTGACGCCTCCTCAAAAAAGTCTCTGACGGTATAGATATTTTTATAACGGCACATATCAGCGCAAAACGCGCTGATCGGCGCTTGTTGCAAAAGAATAGTCCAAAGGGCAGCTCCAAGTATCGCTTTGCGCAGCGGTTATTTTTTATTATAGCACGGATTGCCTGCCGAATCCAACAGTGGGAAACGGTTTTCCGCCCATAAAGCGAATTTTTCTGCCGTCTAGCGGGTTTTGCCGCTAAAGCGGCAGGATGCGGCGCAGGATCTTCTGATACACCGGCAGCATGGCGGCTTCGTCCACGATTTTCTCCAATTGCGAGATGGGGAACCACTGCGCGCCGCTGTTTTCGTCCGGCTTGCAGCGGGGTGCTTCGCGCTCGTCCGCCTCGACGGCGAACGCCAGCCCGAGGTGCAGATGCGCCGAGACGTACCGCCCGTTTTTAAAGTGCCCCGGCGCGGGCAAAATGTCCAGCGAGACGGCCTGTTCGGACAGCGGACACAGCGTATGCACACCGGTTTCTTCCTCCGCCTCCCGCAGCGCCACGGTCAGCAGGTCGGCTTGCCCGTCAGCGTGCCCGCCCGTCCAGCCCCACGCGTGATAGAGGTTGTGCCGCACCAGCAGCATCCGGTTGCGCGCGGCATTGACCAAAAAGCCCGAGCTGACGAGGTGAA
>CATNEU010000169.1 GCA_950097605.1 uncultured Oscillospiraceae bacterium
GAATCGAGGGTTTGGCTGCGGCGGCCGCCTGTTCCTTTTTTCTTTTGGATGTGCCGGTGATCGACCCTATGAGCAACCCGATCATCTTGACAATAAAGGTGAGTGCCAGAAGCACAAGGAAAACAATTGCCAGACCGGTAAAAACAACGTTCAATGTCTCCGTCATAGTGTTCTTATTCTCCCCGAAATATAAATTTGCTTTTGCGCCCAGGCTGGCGCCGCACAGTAAAACTGCCTGTCCGAACAGGTGAACCGTGCGGCGGACTGCAAGCGGTACGGCTTGCACAGCCCTGCAAAAACATAACCTTTATCATTATACATGAAACCCTATAAACTTTCAATGTCTTATCAAATATTTTTTCGCCGCGCCGCCTCCGGCCCTATATTACAGCAAAACGGCCGCGCCGCCGACAGGACGAACCGAAAGCACATGGCAACTGCCCTGTCCCATCACATTTTCCATCTTTTCCACAAAGACCGGCAGGAGGTCTTCGGGCACAAACGCCTGAATCGTGCCGGCAAAACCGCCGCCATGCACCCGATACGCCCCTCTTCCGCCGAGAATCAGACCGGCAACGGCCAACGCCACTGCCACGCCCTGTTCCTGTGGCTTGCTGTTTGTATATACATTTTGGTTGTACATAAACGAAGACCAGCCGGATTCCTGCACGGTCTTCAAAAATGCATCCAAGTCGCCTTTTGCAAGCGCGGCTTCCAACGTGCGTACCCGCCCGTTTTCACCAAAAAAGTGCAGAGCGCGCAGCACGGCGCGGTCTCCTGTCTGGCGGCGGACAGCGGCGATGGAATTGTAAAACCGTTTCTCCTCCACTTCCCGCAGCACCTCCTTACCAAAGAAGCGCGCCACATTTTTCATCTCGTGCGGAATTGCCGCATAGTCCGGCGTAAGATCCGCATGCGTGCCGCCTGTGTTGACGATGCACAGTTTATACCCGTAGTCTTCCAATGCGAAGGGATGCCGCCGGATCACAGGCCTGTCGGTGTCGGCAAAGTCGATGGCGATTAAGCCGCCAACCGACGAGGCCATTTGATCCATCAGCCCACAGGGCTTGCCGAAATACACATTCTCCGCATACTGGCCAATCTTCGCAATCTCGACAGCGTCCGCCCCGCCGCCAAACAGGCCGCAAAGGATCACACCGACCAGCACTTCAAAGGCGGCCGAGGAGGAAAGCCCCGATCCTTTGGGGACATTCGAGGTCGTGTAGGCATCAAAACCGCCGATTGGGTATCCAAGCTGATTCATACGCGAGACAATGCCGCGCACCAGGGAAACCGACCGGTTTTTCTCCCGCTCACACACCGACAGCTCCGCCAGCGAAACCACATCCATTCTGTGCCCCTCCGACTTGATGCGGATGGCATCCTCCCCATTCGGGCTTGCAACCGCAATCACATCCAGATTTACGCTTGCAGCCATAACGAGGCCGTTGTTGTGGTCGGTATGGTTGCCGCCGATTTCGGTCCTGCCCGGTGCCGAAAACAGCGCGGCCCGCCGCTCCGCCCCAAACTTTTGCGCAAACAGCTCCATTGCCTTGTCATATCTGGCGCGGTGCGCCGCCGGATCTCCTCCATATAGCTTGCCAAACGTCTCGTCCAGCTTCCCGCTCCGAATCTGCCGCCGGATCTCCTCCAGTGTCTTCATTTCAACACGCCCCTTTCCCATGCGCCATCGCAGATGGTTTTCATTTTACATCGAAGCGCTGTCGAAATCAAGGCATTGTGGCCAAAAAAGATGTATGGTATACTGGAGTGGGCCGGGGCGTGGAACAATTGACGTGCATGGGGGCCGGCTTTTTCCGTCCGGCCCGTATTTGCCGCTTCAGCCGCCCCCTGTTTATTCAGAACGTTTTTCAGGCATATTGGATAAGCGGCGCGGATATCCGCCCCGCTGTAAAGGAGGTACTCTGCATGCTCCCTTTTTATTTGACTGCCACCAACTCGGAGGCGGGCGAAGCAGCACAGGAAACCATTGAAAACATCGTGTCGTTTTTCAGTAAAGAGGATTTTATAAGCGCGCTGAAAGCGCTGCTCCCCGTGTTGTTTAAATGTGCGCTGATTCTCATTGTGGGCATCGTGCTGGCTAAAATTGCGTTGCGGCTGACCGAGAAGGCTTTGCAGCGCTCTAAAATTGATGTTTCCCTGCATGTCTTTTTAAAATCGCTGCTGAAAATTCTGCTATATACGATTGTATTCATCATCGCGGCGGATGCGCTTGGCATTCCGGTTGGAACCTTTGTCGCCGCGCTGGGCGTTGTCGGTCTCGCCGTTTCCCTCGCCGTCAAGGACAGCTTGTCCAACCTGGCGGGTGGGATCATCATTTTGTTCTCTCGTCCATTTGTGTTGGGGGACTATATCGAAACCGAAGGCGTTGCGGGCAATGTCTCCGAAATCGGCCTGTTTTATGTCAAGCTCAATACCCCCGATAACAAGGGAATCTATATACCCAACGGGCAGATGTCCAACGCCAAAATCATCAACTACTCCGCCGAACCCAACCGCCGTCTGGACCTCAAATTTTCGGTTGGCTACAGCGAGGATATCCAAAAGGTCAAAGATCTCCTGCACGAGATTGTCGCCCGGCATGCGCTGATCCTCGATGCGCCTGCGCCGGTCATCGGCGTTTGCGCGCTGGCGGAAAGCTCGGTGGATTTCGATGTGAAGGTATGGGTAAAATTCGACGATTACTGGACGCTGTATTACGAACTCTACGAGGAAGTCAAAACCGCCTTCGACCAAAACGGCATCAACATTCCGTTTCCACAGTTGGACTTGCATGTTGTGGACCTGCCTGGCCAGCCGCCCAAACCGCCCGTACAGGCAATTTAACTGTCGCGTCTGTAGAATTCATTCTCTGGTATACAATATGTAATGGGGCTGCCTAGGCAGCCCCTGCGTGCAATTAGCAGCCAAGATTTTGGAATTTCTGCTTGGCTTGGTCGATTTTTTGTTGTTCGGCGTTCTCCATCTGATACCATCCGCGTTTCTGCATTTCCGTAAACAGCTCATGCTGAATCTGATGTTCTTCCGCAAGGATACTCATAAACTCGTCTTTAATATTCTCCGCCGCGGCTTCATTCGCATAGGTGTTATAAATTTCGGTGATAAACTTCTGCGAGGAAAGCGCATCGGTCATCATATCCCTGTCGCCAAACCCGGCGTTTGCATTCATCTGTTGCATGTTCAACACTCCTTTTCAGCAATCACTTGTTTAGCTCAGTTGCCCCATCAATCTCTGAAAATGGTTTTGGTGTTTGCCTGCGATTTGCTCGCATTTCATTTTCAACTGCGGATCGGTGCAATGCTGTGCATACGCTTTGTATTTCTGGATCAGGTTTTGCTCCACTGTCAACTGATCTTCGATCGCTGCCAGTTCTTTGGTTGTTAAATTCGCCATATCTGCACGCTCCTTACAAAAAATCAGAAAGCTGCGCCAAAACAACAGGCGTGTGGTACGCGGTGCTGTTTTCGCTCGCTTTCAGATGTAGTGTTTCCGTTTTCTTGGGTGCTATGCGGTTACCGGATTGCCGAAATACGCCTTTTTATAAAATTCTGCGTTTTGCTGCCAAAAACAATTTGTAATATGACAAAGGATGTCCAATTTTATCGTGTATACTATAGATAGATTTAAAAAGGAGGCGCCAAAATGGAAGTAAACTATTGTCAAAGCTGTGGAATGCCGATGGGCGGCACGGAAGAACTCTATGGTACGGAAACAGACGGCAGCAAAAACGGAGAGTACTGCAAATACTGCTATGAAAACGGTGCGTTTACGGCTGCCTGCACAATGGAAGAAATGATTGATTTCTGTGTCAAACCCATGACTTCCTCCAATCCAAACCTGACCGAAGAGCAAGCTCGGAACATGATGCGCCAAATTTTCCCCAAGCTCAAGCGCTGGCAGCAGAAATAACCACCGAAAAACGGGTATAGGCAATGCCTATACCCGTTTCCTATCGTTTCCCATTCCATTTCGATTGCAGAGGAGGGGCGCAGATGAAAATGCCTTCCGAAATCGACCCCAAAATGTTTGCTCCTTGCGGCATGAACTGCATGGTCTGCTATAAACATTGTTTTGCAAAAAATCCCAAACAGCGCTGTGGTGGCTGCATGGCGGACCATCCCGGAAAACCTGCCCATTGCCGTAGCTGCAAAATAAAGGACTGCGCGGCGGCAAAAGGCCTCACGCACTGCTATGCCTGCGGCGGCTTTCCCTGCCGTTTGATCCGGAATCTTGAAAAGAGCTACAACC
>CATNEU010000170.1 GCA_950097605.1 uncultured Oscillospiraceae bacterium
CCATTGATTTTATCACGGTCCTCGCTTTTGGCCGAGAGGATGATGATGGGAATGTTGCGGTTTTCCCGTATTTTGAGCGTAGTTTGAATGCCGTTTAAGCGCGGCATCATGCTGTCCATCAGAATCAGGTGCACTGGCGTCTGCGAAAGGACCTCGAGGGCTTCCAATCCATCGAACGCCGTATAAACCTGAAAGCCCTCTTTTTGCAGGTAAATGGAAACGGACCGGGAAATCGACGGGTCGTCGTCGACAATGAGTACGGTATACATCTGCTGACAATCCACCCTTTCATTTATATCTGTCTGCAATTGGACGCCCGCTGGGGAGCGGACGGCGTGTTTATATTTGGTTGTCTGTTTTATGTGTCTATGCTCATAGTTTAGCAAATAATAGCCAAAATGAATAGAGCGGATTCTTAAAATCTTCTTACAATTGCACAGATCACACAAAAAGTGCAAATTATATACCGGTGGAACACGGGACGTTTTCCGCAAAAAAACCGGCGCATGGATGGTCCATGCACCGGTTTTACACAGCGGGTATTCTATTGTGCCGGCCGGAGAGCCTATACAAAGTACCGGCGCAGCCGGAAACCCTGCAGAATCATCACAAGGCTCAGCACGAACAGGCCGGAGCCCAAAATCGGGGGTACAATCAGCAAAAGATTGGTAAGCAGCTCGTTCATACCGAGCGCGCTTTGCAGCTGTGCGAAGGCCGTTGGATAATCGGTCACGACAAACGCACCGTTGCGCACCCAGAGCGCGGCGGTCATCAGCGCGATTGGCGCAATGCACAGGCTCAGCGTGCTGCCGATCCGCGCTCGGGATTTAAGGCCCTTCATCGCAAAGTAGATCACGGGCAGGAATACCAAAACGGCGGGTCCGAGCCACATGGGGGAAAGAGCGAGGAACAGAATGCAGGTAATTAAAAAGATGCGGTAGTAGATCTGCAGTTTGTCCATTTGCCCGGTGAAGTCGCAGAGGGCGGCGCGGCAATAGCCGAGATAATAGCGCGTTTTTTCCAGAACATCCCTGGGCTTTGCCGAATACCGGTAATGCGTCTGTAGCTCCTGCCCCTTCTTGACGAGCGAATCGTAGATTTCCCGGTGCTTTTCCTGCACTTCGGTGCAGGCGTACGTTCTTTTGAGCTCGTCGATCTGGGAAAGCAGCGCGGGCCGCTTGGTCCCGAGCGGCTCGTAGTTCATCAGCCGTCCGGCAATTTGTTCGAGCGTCTCCAGCAATTCCTCGTTTTTCATGCTCTGTCGTTCCCTTCTGTTTGTCCACGAATTACTTCTTCTTCTGGTTGACAATTTTGCTCAGGGTAATCGAGGCCACCGAAAGGATAACGCCCCAAACGACCACAAGAAAAATAACGGCTGCCGGTTCCATCCCATCACCCTACTTTCTAATTAAAATTTTGTTCTGGCGGATTTCATCGCCGTATTTGCGTTTGATTGAAATATAGGAAATGACAATGCCGCCCGCCACCACAAACAGCACCACGCCTCTGGCAAGCAGCGCCCAGGGGATCAGCTCCGGCGTTGCGGAGAGATATTCCGGCATCAGGTTGAAATAGCCCTGGTTACTATACTGTAAAGTTGAAAACACAATGACAATCGACAGCGTGACCGGCGCGACAAAGCGGATCAGCAGGCCGAAAAACCAGCGCGGCAGTTTCCAGATGCCGCCGCGATTGATTTCGGGCAGCGCCTTTTTGCCGACAAACCAGCCGAGGATCAGCAGCTCGAAGAGACCGAGGAAAAGAATTAGGTATTGGCCGATCCAGTTGTCCACCTCGGTGAAATAGGCCAGCGCGTCGGTCTTGGTGAGGATCGGCTCGAGCGCGACCGGCAGGCCGAACAGAATATAGCAGCCGAAAATACACCAAGAGCCATAGCGGCGTTTGACGCCGATGTCCTCCTCGAGAAGCGTCGTCAAATAGCTGAACATGGCGAGAGACGAGGTGAAGCCCGCAAAGAACAGCAGCAGGAACCAGGCGGTCCCGAACAAATTGCCGAACGCCATGTCCCGGAAAACATTGGGCAGGGAGACAAACGCGAGGCCAATGCCCTGTGTGAGTCCCGCTTCTCCAAGATAGGCGAATGAAATGGGTATGACAATGGTGGCCGCCAGAATGACCTCCGCAAATTCGTTGAGCGAGATGGTGGCAATGGAGGAGACCACGATATCGTCGTCCGGCTTGAGGTAGGACGCATAGTGCGAGATCAGCCCCATACCGAGCGAAAGGGTGAAAAAGATCTGCCCGGCGGCGCTGAGCGTGCCGGTCCAGGTCAAATGCGACCAGTCCGGGTTCCAGACGTATTCGAGCCCCTTGAGTGCCGACCAGTCCGGATTGACCGGAGACCCCAGCGTGAGCGCGCGGATCGCCAGAAAAATGCCGAAGCAATACAGCACGGGCATCATGATTTTTGCCCAGGACTCAATGCCCTTTTTGATGCCCTTGGATACGGCAAACGCCAGGCCGATCAGCGCGAGGATCCAGAAGAGGAAAACGCCGAACGGATTTTGTATGGTTTCCGAAAAAATTTCGGAGGTTGTGACCGAATGGTCCATATACCCGCCCGTTGCAGACATGAACGAGTAGTTGAGCGTCCAGCCGACGATGTGGTTGTAATACGAGTTGATAAGCAGCGTGACGGCGAACGCGATGCCGCCGCAGACCGAGCCCACCACCAGCGCCTTTTTGGGTTTCATACCCTCTCTGGCTTGGAGATACATCATGGGAGCCAACGTTCCGTGGCCGTAGCGGCCGCCGAACTTGCCGATGTGCCATTCCGATATCATAATGGGCAGTCCCAGCACCACCAGCGCGATAAAATAGGGCACCATGAAAGCGCCGCCGCCGTTTTGCGCAGCTTGGTAGGGAAAGCGCCAGAAGTTACCGAGTCCTACGGCGTTGCCCGCCATAGCGAGTATCAGCCCGATTTTGGAGCCCCAGCTGTCGCGGGCCTCCTCTGTCGATAGCAGGTCTGACATAGTTTCGCCTCCTGTTGTTTAGTTTCCTGGGGCCATTTTGCCGGTTGGCGCCTTGGATGGGCGCCGGCTTTTCCGGGAAATGACCACACTCCATATTATTTTAATCGGTGCCGCCGGTATTTACAATGTCAAATTTTCATGTGTGGTACCGTTGCCGGATAAAAATGAGACAACTTTGAATAAATATGCGAAAGAGACCTTGCACGAACGGGTATACGAGAAAAACAGCAGGGCATTCAATCATGGTATTGCCAATTTTTCGTGGATCATTCATAAATTGAATGCGCATGACAGTTAAAAAAACGGCGTTTTGCAGAAATTTTACAGACACAGAGTATACAGGGAGATTTTTTTGATTCTTGTATGCAGATACATCTGTTTTTTCCTTTATCGCTCGGTCCGCGACGGGGCCATCCTTTTTGGCGCAGCGCAAAAAGGATGCAAAAAATTTATTTGATAATGTGCTCTTATAGCTTTTGGATGCATCTTTCCTTTATTTCGTCGCTCAGGCCGCGACGGGCACATCCTTTTTGACAGACAAAAAGGATGCAAAAAACTTATTTGATAAGCTTATCTATAGCTTTTGGATGCATCTTTCCTTTATTTCGTCGCTCAGGCCGCGACCGGCCCATCCTTTTTCGTGAAGAAAAAGGATGCAAAAATTCAGTTAAGGGGTGCCGCGTACTTCCTCCATTTGATTGTACGCCGTCTTCGGCTAAGCAAAGGGCGACAGTGCAGCGGTCGCAGGAAGTGCGCCGATGGGTCGGAAGACGCGCCCCTTAACAATCCCCCTGCCGCACCCGAGTGGTGGTACTTTTAAAAGGTTCCCTGCAAGGGAGGGACTAATTGATAAAGTTCCCCTCCACTATACAAAGCCTGTTTCTATCGGTTTAACTTCCCTCCTGGAACGGGGATTGTGAAGGGGGCAGGCCCGCGACCCAACGCCACACTCCCCGCGACCACGGCATTGTCGTCCTTTGCTGCACTGTGTACGGCGTACCGTCAAATGGAGCGGTGCCGTTAGCCCCCTTGGCCAGCCTTTTTGCATCCTTTTTGGGCTGCGCCAAAAAGGATGGGCCCGTCGCGGCCTGAGCGACAAACTAAAAGATAGATGAATCTATAGTTAAGTAAAACAAAACAAAAGGATAGGCTGGTCGCGGCCCGAACGGCAAAACAAAAAATATTTAAGAAACAGAATAGAAGGCTTGTCCATAAAAAACCGCCCCGC
>CATNEU010000171.1 GCA_950097605.1 uncultured Oscillospiraceae bacterium
AGCGCTTCATTGTAGAACCTGCCGAGACAGTACATCTGCCGGGCATAGAGATCCTCGTCCAGACGGTGGCGCAGCACGGCTGCCTGCCGGCCTGTTGTGTTGTCCAGCACCTGCCCCACAAAAAAGTCCGACCCGTCTCCGGCCGTGTCCCCGCCGATCACATAGGGCCTGCCCTTCTCCGGCAGCGCATAAATGCACACGGACCCCTCCGGGTCCTCCTGCCAAACAATGGAGTCCTCCTCGATCCAGCGCCCGTTGTAGGCATAGGTAAACTGCCCGCGGCGCAGCGGCTTCCCGGCGCGCGCGGCCTGCAGCCGCCGCTGCACACGCGCCGCGCCAAAGACGGACTGTCCCATCACCCCCCATTCCCCCAGGCAATAAACCGCATAGTAATAGGGGTCCCGTTCCCGAAAGCTCTCGAGCAGCGCGGCGTCCTCCGCAGACAAAAAGGCGTTGTCCCGATAGGTCGTATGCAGCACCGCAGCGCCGGACGGCGCGCCGTCAAAAAAGCGGCGCTTGAGCCAGTGGTTGACGCTGACCGGGTTAAAGCTCAGAAGCATCTGTTTCTTCTCGCCGCGCCCGCGCAGGCGCAAGTCGAGCTGGTGAAAATCGGCCTCTTTGATTTCGGAGGCCTCCTCGACCCAGATATCCGTCAGATCCCCTCTGGCGAACGTGATGGACTTGAGCTTTTCCGCATCGTCCAGCCCGCGAAACACAATTTCGTTTCCGCCCAGCAGGCAACGAATGCGCAGCTCCCCCTCATACACCTTAAAATAGCGGTCGAGCTTCCAGCCCGCAATCACCCGGCGCAGCAGTGCGAACGTGCTGTTGCGGTGCGTGGCGGCGCAGGCGCGCACCACGAGCACATTGCAGCAGGTCTGCCGCAGCAGCTTATAAATCGTCCGCTGCGCTGCAAAAAAACTCTTGCCCGAGCCCGCCCCGCCATATAGGACTATATACCGTTCGCGGCAGTCGAGCAGCGGCAGATAGGCCTTATTGAACACGCCTTCGGGAATCCGCACCGTCAGCTTCGCCGCCTTCATATGTCTCCCCCCGTCAGCTCAACATCCACCGTGATCTCCTGCGCCTCCTGTTCCCCCTCCCAAAGCGACGGATGCATTCCCTTCAACCAGAGCGTCAGCGCGGCGGTATCGGGCGGACACTGCTTGCAGACCACCTTGGTCACCGACAGCGGGTCCTCCGCGTCCTCTGCAAGCAGGCCCAGCAATTTACCAAAACACACGATGCGCAAATGCGTCTCCCCGTCCGCCTGCCTGCAATCCCGCAGCCAGGACGCCAATCCCTCTTTTCCAACCGCCTTGCGGCATGCCGTGCACACGGGAAGCAAAACGCCCTGTCCGCTTCCCAAAACCGCGCCGGCCTGCAGCCGGTACAACCGGCCGTCTCCGCCGCAGCAGGCGCAGCAATTGTTGAAATACGACAGCGCAAGTTCCCATTGTCCCTTTTCCTGCAATACGCCCGCACCCGTCTTTTCCCGAACCACCTCTTCATACGAAAAACCAACCGCTTTTTTATAAAGCGCCCGCAGCGCAAAATCAAGCGCCTCCTCCCCGTCCAGCCGGAGGGGCGCTTTGTCCGCCAGTTCCTTCGCCAGCCGCCGGTACGTACCGGGCGGCATGCCAAGCCGCTGTGCAATGCGTTCTGCGGGTTCTCCCTGTAACCGCCACAGCCTGATTTCCTGTATGCGTTCATGAAAGACCATCTTCCAATCCTGTCCCTTCAAAGCAATCCTCCCCTTTTCGGCGGCGAAAACCGCCACCCGTATTGCATCTCTCTGTAAAACAAGAACACGGGGAACCCCTTCCCCGTGTTCTTGTTTTAGCTAGTCTCCATTTCACTGGACAAACCTTGCGTCCATCAGTCCTCCACCGCCCCATAGAGCGCAATGGTCAGCTTGAGCAGCGCGCGGTCCCTGATCTTGTAAATATTGCTTTTTTCGTAGCAGAGTTCCTCCATCAGCTCGTCCACCGCGCGGCGTTTTCTGTCCACATATAAAAGATAGATCACCTTTTTCTCCGTATCACTCAGCAGGGAAAGAGCGCGTTCCACCTGTGCCACTTCCGTCTTTGCCGCCTCCAGGCGCTTGCGCGTTTCGCATAGAAATACCCGGGTTCCAAGCCGTTTTTGTTTCGCGCAGCCCGGTTCGGCGGTGTTCTCCAGCCGTTCGCGGTCCAGCCTGTCCTCCACAAGCAAACAATCCGCTGTACGCTGCAAATTTTCGGCCGCCGCCTGTTTGGCTCTGAACGAGCGCAGCATGTCCTCGGTAAAAATCCTGTAATTCAACCCGCCAGCTCCTCTTCTCGGTTGCTCCTGCACAGGATCTGTTTTTGCAGGAGGCCTGTTTCTTTATTTCCGCGACATAGACAGCCAGTCATAATACAATGTGGCAATCATCTCGGAGTTGGTCGGCTTATCCGCGCAGCCCAATTGCTGCTGCAGATGCTGGCTTCTGTCAAAAGTGGACTCCACGCAGGTGCGGATACCCCGTTCCACCCGCTGCGGCGTCGTATCATACTCCTTCGCAACCTTTTGATAGATAGAGCAGGTCCTGGTTTTGCCGTTTTGCTCCTCATACAGCTCCACGGCCTTGCACAGAAAATTAAACCCGCAGTTCCCGCGCCGGAATCCATACTTTTTCAGCACGTCCTCCGGCAGGGCGGGTCTTCCGGCGCCCTGCCGGAGCGCTTCGGTGTCCGCCAGCTTCTCCAAGGAACGCAGCACCGTTCTGATACTGCAAACACAACTTTCCAATTCTGTCATTTCATACTCCCCTTATCCCAGAATCTTATAAAAATCCTCTTTTTTATCTCGACAAAATCCGCGCAATGGGGTAAAAAAACGCTGTAGCCGCAGGCAACCGCGGCTTTCTTTCTCTGCTCACTGATACTCGCATACAACCGGATCCACATAGATCCGTCCCGGCAGGCGCGAAGCAACCAACTGCCGCAAAAACTCGCCCACCACCGCCAGCAGGCACGCTGCCAGCAAAAGAATCTCCGCCCAAAGTTCTGTGAAAGACCGATCCCGCATTTTTGCCCACCCCCTGTTCCAAATCAATCGCCGGCCGAACGCACACCGCCGATGTCATCGTTCTTCTGCAAGTCGCCGCTCATGCGCATCCGGCAGTTCAAAAGCGCTTTTGCCGCACGAAGCAGGATCTGATCCCGCAGCCGTTCACGCTCCGCGTCTCCCACCGCGCTCCACTCCACCGGCGGCGCGCCGTCCTTTTCGGGACGCAGATAGACCGAAACCGTCAAACTCCTCTTCCCGGGCATCCGGATCACCTCGAACTATATCTATGGAGAAACCGGCCCGTCCTATGCATATGGGGAAGCAAATCCGCCGCAAACCGTGTTTGCCGGCGCTATTTCTGCCTAACGCGGCAGCCGGCGTCCTTGGGTCCAAACAGATAGTCAAAGCTCACATCGCCCTCAAACAGTCCCATGATTTTGTTGAGTTCAGAGAGCGTGAACTCGCTTTTTCCCTTCAGCTTGTTGCTGACCGTCTTTTGGCTCACATGCAAAACCTCTGCAAGCTGGGTCTGATTGATACGGTTTCTGGCCATCTCCGCCAACAGATTGTTAAACACATACACACCCCCTTTTACCCCACAGGGTATTTTATAGTTATATTATATCGTATAAGTAATTATTTGTCAAACAATATTTCCATATTTGTGCGCCGGTTTCCTTGACCGCCCCGGCGCTCGGACGTATAATTTTCCATGAGGTGATGTGTATGTTTTTAGAAAAATTAGACGACTTACTGGCGCAAAACGGCATCAATAAGAAAAAGCTTTCAGCCGGATGCGGTATTCCCTACAACACCATCATTGGTTTTTATAAAAAAGGCCATGCACACATGCGGCTGGACAATGCCGTCAAGCTGTGTAGTTATTTTCATGTCCCGCTCGACTATCTGGTCTGGGATATTCTCGAAGAGCCAAACCCTGCAGCCACAGAGAAGGAAACCCATCCAGCCTCCTGCGACATATTAAAAGCCATATTGGAAGAAAAAAGTATAGACCTCGAAACGCTTGCCCGACGGACCGGATTTTCCAGAAGCCATATCGACCGGCTGCTGACCAGTACGGCCGGCTTTCTGCTGCGCGACGCCCTGACGCTTTCCCGCGCGCTTCACGTCTCGCTCGAACGGCTGAACGGCGAGGAGGAACCGGAAGGCGTCACAGTGGAAG
>CATNEU010000172.1 GCA_950097605.1 uncultured Oscillospiraceae bacterium
CGAGCCGGACAGTTTCGCCCGGCAGGATCTGCCGCCGGAACTTTGCATTGTCGATCCCGGCAAACATGGCGACTTTGCCCTTGTTCTCCGGCAGGCACAGCACGCAAACCGCACCCGCCTGCGCGAGCATCTCGATCGTCAGCACGCCGGGCTGCACCGGCATGCCCGGAAAATGGCCTCTGAACCAGTCCTCGTCCTGCTTCAGATGCTTTTGCGCCACACAGCGCATGCCCGGTTCCAGTTCGAGCACCTCGTCGATCAGCAGGAAAGGGTCTCTATGCGGGATGATCTGTTTGATCTGCTCTATATCCAGTAAAGCCATCTGGCTCTCCTCCCTATTCTATAATCATCACGGGTTGCCCATATTCCACCGGAGAGGCGTTGTCGATCAGAATTTCCTTCACAACGCCGTCGAACTCACTCTGAACCTCGTTCATCAGCTTCATGGATTCTATGATGAAGATGGTGTCGCCCTTTTTCACCCGATCGCCCACCCCCACAAACGCCGGCTTGTCCGGCGCTGCGCTGCTGTAGAAGGTGCCGACAATGGGAGACTTCACGAGGTTGCCCGTCTGTTTGGCGGGTTCGGCAGGCTGCGCGGAAGCCGTCTGCGGGGAAACCTGCGGTTGGGCGGACGCTTCCGCCACGGCAGGCTGGCCCGCTACGACCACTTCGCGCACCGTTTCCTTTTTCCGGCCTTCGATTGCAAACTTAAAATCGCCCTCCTCAATGGTCAGGCTGTCAATGCCGCTTTCGGCAACTTTATCAATCAGATCGAACAGGTTTTCAATTGTCAAGTCCGCGCATTTCATGCTGCACAGTTCCTCCCCTTCTCAGCCCTCGTATTTTTTGAGGCAGAGCGTTGCGTTGTGTCCGCCGAAGCCAAGAGAATTGGAAATCGCATACCGGATGTCCGCTTTTCTGGCTCCCTCTGTAATATAATCCAAATCACACGCCGGGTCAACCGTTTTGTAGCCGACTGTCGGCGGCAGAATGCCTCTTTGCAGCGCAAGCGCAGTCGCGGCGGCTTCCACAGCGCCCGCAGCGCCCAGCAGGTGGCCGGTCATCGACTTGGTTGAGCTGACCGCCACATCCTTCGCCGCGTCCCCGAAGACCTGTTTGATCGCATTTGTCTCAAACTTGTCGTTGAGCGGCGTGGAGGTGCCGTGCGCGTTGATATAGCCGACGTCCGCCGGGGAAACCCCCGCTTCGGCAATGGCAAATTCCATCGCCTTTGCACCGCCCGTACCGTCCGGATCGGGGCTGGTCATATGATAGGCGTCGCCGGTTGCGCCGTAGCCGACGATTTCGGCGTAGATTTTGGCGCCTCTGGCCTTTGCGTGTTCATATTCCTCCAGCACGAGGATCGCGCTGCCCTCGCCCATGACAAACCCGTCGCGCTCGGCATCGAACGGAATCGAAGCCCGGTCCGGGTCCTCCGCGGTTGAAAGCGCCGTCATGTTCTGGAAGCCCGCCATGGCAAACTTGGTGATCGCGGCCTCCGCGCCGCCGGTCAGGCAGGCATCAATATAGCCGTGCTTAATTGCATGAAACGCCTCGCCAATCGCGTGGTTGGCCGACGAGCACGCCGTGACCGGCGCATAATTGACGCCCTTGAAGCCGTGGCGAATTGAAATCATGCCCGCGGCCATGTTGGCAATCATCATCGGCACAAAAAACGGCGAGACACGTCCCGGCCCTTTGGTGATAAACGTTGTGTGTTGGTCTTCCTGGGTGCTCTGCCCGCCGATGCCGCTGCCGACGATCACGCCGACGCGAAACGGGTCGAGATCCTTTAAGCCGCTGCCGCACTCGTCCATCGCCATTTTGGCGGCGGCCACCGCAAATTGGCAGTACCGGTCCATGCGGCGCGCGTCTTTTTTGCTGATATCATAGTTCTGATAATCAAAATCCTTTACCTCAGCGGCCACACGGATTTTGAGATCCGACGTATCGAAATGCGTAATCGGGGCAATGCCGTGCCTGCCCGCGACCAGGCTGTCAAAAAAGTCCTCCGTGGTCAGCCCGACCGGACTGATTACGCCAAGGCCCGTTATGACTACTCTATTCATAATTTGCTGCTCCTCTTCATCAAACTCTCCGCGTCCGCCCATAACCGGACGCCCCTGCTACATCACCATGCCGCCGTCGATCACAATGACCTGGCCCGAGACATAGTCCGCGTCCTTCGAGGCCAAAAACGACACCACCGAGGCAACCTCCTCAGGCTTGCCAAAGCGGCCCAGCGCAATGTTGCCAAGCGCGGCTTCCTTCACCTTCTCCGGAAGGACCTCCGTCATTTTGGTCTCAATAAAGCCCGGCGCAATCGCGTTGACCGTAATGCCGCGTCCGCCCAGCTCCTTTGCGCCGGTCAGCGTCATACCGACGATGCCCGCCTTGGACGCGGAATAGTTCATCTGCCCCGCATTGCCGTAGAGTCCCGCCACCGACGATACGTTGATGATCTTGCCGCCTCTCTGGCGGATCATCACGCCCGAAACATGGCGCATCATATTAAAAACGCTCTTGAGGTTGACCTCGATCACACTGTCGAACTGCTCCTCGCTCATTCTGGCGAGCAGCCCATCCCGCGTGATGCCGGCGTTGTTGACCAGCACGTCGATCGAGCCAAAGCGCTCCTTCACAGCCTTCACCATTTCGCCGCAGGCCTCAAAGCCGGTCACGTCGCAGATAAAGCACGCCGCTTCCACGCCGTATGCCCGGCAAGCGGCCGCAACGGCATTGCCGCCATTCTCCACCTCTGCCTGGGAACGGCAGTTCACGGCAATCTGAAAGCCGTCGCTCGCAAGCCTGCGGGCCATCTCGGCGCCCAGTCCCTGGGATGCTCCTGTAATCAATGCTGTTTTCGCCAATGTACTCTCCCTTTCGTCCGGTTGATTGTAGAGGACGCGCCCGGGCGCATCCGGCCGATTCAGTTTCATGCGTTCAAACCAGCCGCTGCAGACGCCGTCCGGCGGCAGCGGCGCGGTTCCATACGAATTGAGCCCGCTCCATACGGGGGGCATACTCTATTATAGTATAACAGTTGCCAACCTTTTTTTTGAATTATTTTTGAATTTTGACCCGCTCCGCCTCAATCAGCCTCTTTTTCTCTGATTTGCAACGACTTTATGCCCAAGCCGGTGCATTTTTAAGGAATATCGCCTGCAAAATCTGCAAATTGCGGCGTTTTCCCGCAAAACTACCACTCGAACACGGCGGCGCCCGCCGTCAAACCGCCGCCAAACCCAACCAGGCAGACCAGATTTCCCGGCTTCAAGACACCTTTGTGGTCCATTTCGTACAAACAGAGCGGGATACTGGCGCTCGAGGTGTTGCCAAAGCGCGCCAAATTGCCGTACATCCGGTCGGCGGACACGCCAAGGCGGCTTGCGGCCGTATCCACGATGCGCTGGTTGGCCTGGTGGGGCACAATCCAGTCGAGCTGCGAAACCGTCACGCCCGCTTTTTCGCATGCGCCCTGCACCGCTTCGGGCATCGCTTGGATTGCAAATTTATAAACCTCGCGCCCGTTCATATACAGATACCGTCCATGCGTCTCGGCAAACCCGTCGTCATAGAGGCCGGGCGTCTGCGCGTCCCGGAACCGGTGCGACGGCGCGGGGTTGCGCGCGAACAGCAGGCCGCCGCCCCTTCCGTCGGACACCAGGTGCGACGCGAACACGCCCTCCCCGCGCCGGACCACACAGGCGCCCGCCCCGTCGCCAAACAGCACGCAGGTCGAACGGTCGTCATAGTCTGTAATGCTCGAAAGCGACTCGGCCGAGACGATCAGAACGTTCTGGATCGCAGCATCGAGCAGGTAGCGGCTTGCCAGATCCAGCGCGAACACAAAGCCCGAGCAGGCGGCGTTGACATCCATGCAAAAGGCGCCGAACGCGCCGAGCTTCGCCTGGACCACGCAGGACATCGAAGGGGTAACGTATTCGCTCGTCACACTCGTGCACAAAATGACATCCAAATCCTGCGGCTGCAGCCCGGCGTTCTCGACTGCCTGCCGGGCTGCCTCCACCCCCATATACCAGGTGGGCTCGCCCGATGATATATGCCGCTGGCGAATTCCCGTGCGGGAAGAGATCCATTCGTCCGAGGTGTCGAGAAACTTGGAAAAGTCGTCGTTCGTGACAACCTGCGGCGGCGCGTACATGCCGGTCCCGGC
>CATNEU010000173.1 GCA_950097605.1 uncultured Oscillospiraceae bacterium
AATTGGGGCGCGTATGGGTCCGATAAGCTGGAAGCCGAGCGCGCATTGCTCGCCCTCCACGAGCGGGAGCGGTTTCCCGTGACGGTCTTCCGCCCCAGCTATATCTATGGCGAGGGCAACAACCTCTATCGCGAGGCCTTTTTATTTGACCGCTTTTCGCAAAACCGCGCCGTACCGGTGCCGGACAGCCGCAACAGGACGCAATTTGTCCATATTGACGACGTCGCCGCCTGTTTTGCACGCTGCCTCTCTCTGCCCGGGACCAACGGCGAATGCTATAACCTGACGCATCCGGAGCGCATCGGCTGGCGGCAGCTCGCCGAGACCGCACGTGGGGCCGCCGGCAGCCGCGCGCCGGTTGTGCCGGTTCCCGCGTCGGTGTGCGCACAGGCCCGCCTGTATTTTCCATTCCACGATGTGCCCTATGCGTTGTCCGTGGACAAGCTGCGGGCGCATGGCCTGCCCGTGCCCGCGATTGGCCTGGAAGCAGGCCTTGCCCGCAGTTACCGCTGGTATCTGCAAAAGCGCCCAGCCTTCCACCCCGGCTGCATGACACGGGTCGACGAGGTGGTCTCCGCCTGCATGCCCGCTTCCGAATAGCTGGGAGCCGTTGTATATCCAAAACAGGAGAAGCCCGATTTCTGGGGCTTCTCCTGTTTTTCGTGCCGGTATCGCCGGGCTAAAGAAGCACGCGGCTTTCCCTTCCGGCAACCAGCCTGCCGTTTTCCACGTATCCCTCGGGCCGGCCGGACAGCTCGTGAACCAGCGCCTGCCGCAGCCGCCCGACCTGCCGGGCGCGGTCCGGACTGTCGATCAAATCCCGGCACTCGCACGGGTCTGCGCGCAGGTCAAAATACTGTTCCCTGCCGGACTGGGAAAACCAGATGTACTTTTCCGTCTCGGTCACAATATAGTGGCTGCTTTTTTCCCCATAGCTGTGTTCGCCGTGCAGATAGTCCCGCAGCGGCTCCCCAGTCCCCAAAACGTCCAGCAGGGACCTGCCTTCCACCGATTCGGGAACCGGCGCGCCCGCAAATGCAAGCAGCGTCGGCATGATATCCCGCAGCTCGACCACCTGTTTCTGCCGGACGCCGCGCGCGGCGTCCGGCAGCGCCGGTCCGCCGAGCAGCAGCGGCACATGCACGCTGCCCTGATAGGGCAGCGATTTGCGGAAGGTGTGGTGGTCTCCAAGCTGCTCGCCATGGTCCGAAACAAACACGATGACCGTGTTTTCATAGCAGCCATCCTCCTGCAATGCCTGGAGCAGCCGCCCAATCTGGTGGTCCAAATGGGTGATACAGGCATAATAGCCAACCTGCGCCTGGCGTTGCAGTGTCTCGTCCGCGATGCCGTCCGCTGAACAGTAAAACCGGCCCTTGGTGCGGTAGCTCTCGTTGTCGGCCCAGTGGCCGACGGCGGGCGGCGCAAGATTCCTGCCCGCATACAGGTCGAAATAGCACTGCGGCGCGTCAAAGGGCGGATGCGGCCGCACAAACGAGGTCATCAGGAAAAACGGCTGGTCCCTGTCCCGCCTCCGCAGAAAATCAATGCTGCGAGAAACCGCCCAGTTGGTTGGGTGTTGCATCTCGTCGTAGATCCAGGGGCGCGCCACCCAGGAATTGCACTCGATCCCGGTATCGGTCACATCGGCAGCCGCGCCCCGCTGCTCCTTTAGCCAATAAAAATAGTCGTCTGCCACCTTCTGGCTTTCATAGTAGGGCGTTGTGCTCTTTCGGTAGTAGCCCAAATAACCATCGTGCAGCTCCACGTGGTCAAACCCGCAGAGGCGGCGCAGCGGATGCACATGCATCTTACCGACGCACTGCGTATAATAACCCGCATTGGAAAGCTCTCCCGCCAGCATATGCGGATAGTCCCAGTCCACGCCGTCGAGATATCCAACGCGTCCATGCCGCGCCTGGCTCATGCCCGTGAACAGCGCCGCGCGCGCCGGAATGCAGGAAGGGCATGCCGAATAGGCGTTTTCAAATAGCGCCCCCTCCACAGCCAGGCTGTCCAAATAGGGCGTTTGCACATCCGGGTGCCCCATAATCCCAAGGCAGTCCCCGCGCATCTGGTCCGCTAGAATCAAGACGATATTCGGTCGTTTCATCTGTGTTACCTCCCTGCAAACACTTCCCCTTTGCCCATACGAAAAGAAACTGTTTTTCTTCACGATTCAGTTTATCCTCATAAAAAAATACTATTTGTATACAAAATAGCAAAAAATACATATCAATAATCTATTCACAGGACAAAAGGCCGTTTTTTACAAATATTTGGAGAGTTCCGATCGTTTATTGCAGCCGGTTTTATCCATGGCATGGCGCAGCGCCTGTTTGACTGTATTAATGGAAATGTGCAGTTGTTCTGCAATTTCCAAATTCGTAAACCCTGAAACCGCAAGCCTCGATACCTCACGCTCACGAATCGTCAAATCGTTTGTCTTGGTGCGCTGCAACACTTGGTTATGCATCGTAACCCATCCATCCAGTAATTTTTTATTCAGACGCTTCACCTCTTGCAGCGCCTGTGGATCCTGCGCTTCCAATCGTTCATCCATCAAAAAATCCATGGGACGCCGGTATTCTGCAAACGGGCTGAACAGTTTATCGGGGAGCGCCAATTCGATTGCACGATCCAGATGGGCAGCGGCCATTTCATCCTCGCATCTGTTGTGATAAGCAATTGCACAGATCAATCTGAGATAGATTTCTGACAAAACTGTTTTTTCAGCTTGGCTTTGAGAAATCAACGGTTCGCAAACAGCGCTGATCGTTTTCATAATCCCCAGATAGTGTTCTCCTTCTCTTTGCTCCAATAGCACCTCTTCACTTTTCAAATACCAATATTTCACGTAAACAAAGCGTACAAAGGGATACGAATCAAACGGAAGACCGCCAAAGCTCCCCCGTTGAAACCACTCTGGAAAGCCGGTCCCGTCAAACAGCATGCTGTCATTTGTGGCCACCCAAAAATCCCGCTGCCTTGTTTCCTCCTCATTTTGGCAAGGGATCGCGGCAAGATGATTTTTTGCGTCTTCCCATAGAGGCACGCTTCCTTGATACATTGCGCATAAGGCCAATAGCATTCTTGCCCCGATACGCGTTACAAAATTTGCCGAATTCAATAAAAAGCGTGTAACCAAATCGTATGTCTTTTCATTTTCCCCTCGAAAATAGGCCAGCTCGGCTTCCAACAACAAACCGGCTTCCGGGTGCTTTTTGTATGTTTTGACCAAATCGTCGCCGCTTCCCGGAAGGCAATATACGTTTGTCAGCAGCAAAAAAGGACATTCTCTGAGCACGCCCGCATCCATATGGTCCACATTGCCCATCGTTTCACTGTCACAGCCGCGGCGCCTGTCCGTTATGGGAAGCATCCAGGTTTCCCCAATCTTCAAAGCGCCCGGGATCATTCCCTTTTTACATTGTATCAGAATAAATTCGGGTGCTATTTTCCATTGTTGGCTCGCTTCATATGTACTCATATACTCCATCTTCTATTCCCCCCCTCACAACTGTCCCTTCACCGCCAAGACAAAGACGCACTTTTCTTTTACCCATTATAACGCTGCGGGATAAAAAAGCAATCCCCAGATAGCAAGAAACGAGTGAAGCGCCCCATCCGCAGCCTCCGTCCGGATTGCCTTCCGCCGCTGCACACGGTCAACCGGCCTTCCAACATACCAGAAGCCGTCCGTCATTTTGAAAATGACGGACGGCTTCTATATGAACCGAATATCTTGTTGTACAATCACAGCCTGACAGCCGGTCAGGCTGCCGCGTCGGAGCTTGTGCCATCCGTACCTGAGGAAGTCTGAGAAGAGGTTTCCGATGAGGCACCGCTGGATTCCGACGGAGTGGGAATATACGGCGGCGGCACCGGCCGCTGCTGGCTGGATGTGCCGCTGTTTGCCTCGGAGGAATCCCCGGAATGCGAACTTCCACCGTGGGAGGTGCACTTTTCGGGGATATCGCTCGCGTTGTAATACCCCATTTTGGTGCTCGTGCAGATATCGGTGGCCAGCTTCCCGGTTTCGGTGCAATATTCCAGGCGCACAACGTTCCCTTCAAACGGGAAGGTTTTGTAGTCCAGGCCTTTGTGGACTTGGCTCATCACGTTTTTCCAAACCGGCATCACCGGATGGGTCCCCCGGTAGTTGATCGGGTAAGG
>CATNEU010000174.1 GCA_950097605.1 uncultured Oscillospiraceae bacterium
CCTCATTCGCGTTAAAGAATACATCCTGGTTTGTGTAACCATAGTGCTCCACCGAGGCCGTGAGCACCGGTGCGGTGCGGTCGATCGAGAACACAATCGTCTCGCTGACTGCGCCGTCCGCTCTCGCGGTTACGGTATACGTGCCCTCGTCGCGGAACTGGATCGTTGTGGAGGCTCTCTCCACCTCGGTGCCGTTGACAGTCCAGGTCACTTCCTTCTCCGCCATCAGCGTCACTGCGCTGCGCGTTGAACCGCTCTCCGGCGCGCCCGTGATCACCAGCGGTTTTGCAGGCGCGACAACCTTGACGGGGAACACGCGTTCCGCAGCCGCGCCGCCGCAGGTGACCGTTGCGGTTACGGTCACAGTTGTATCCTGCTGCGCCGGGAAGATGGAAACACTTCCATCCTCTGCAATTTGCAGGACTTCCGGATTGGAGGATTCCCACACAATCGTATCCGCGCGGAACAGCGAGGTGGGCAGGGCAAACGGTCCGCCCGCTGTTTCGGGAACGGCCAGACGTGCCGCCGCCTGCTGTACGGTCTCTTTTTCAGCCTGCGCCAGCATGCGCCCTAAAAGGTCGAACTGCCGGCTCAGCTCCAGAATATTGGCGGGCTGCTGCGGCAGCAGCGCTTCGAGGGTCTCCAGCGTTTCCCGCAGCTCTGTCTGTGTTTGCTCTGCAAGAACGCCTTCTGGCAATAGCTGCAGCAGCGTGCGTGCGGCCTCTATGCGCTTTTCGAGTTCATTTTCGCCCTCGGCGCGCGTCACTTCAACCTCAAAGATGCCGACGTTGGGATATCCGTTGCCCGCGCGCACATAGACGCGCAGATATTGCGCGGTCACCGGCGCTTCGAGCCGCAGCTCGCTTGTATAGGGGCCCTGGGGCAGGGAGTCGTTCTCATAGTTACGGAGAGTTTCCCAATTCTGCCCGTCGTCGCTGACCTGGATGTCGTAGGCTTTGGCGTTGGCTTTCTGCCACCAGATCTTCACGCCCTGGAAAGCGCTGGGGGCTCCCAGGTCGATGCTGGCCCAGACCGGCCGGTTCGGCAGGTCCGCGTTGGAGGACCAGCGCAAACGGTAATTCGGGTCGGACGTGCTGTCGGTTTCGGGATACCGGCCGTCTGTGAGATACCAGCCCGCAAAGCTGGTGCCCTCTTCTACGCCGGACACGGCGACTGGTCTGCCCAATGCCAGATTGTCGCCGGTTTGGACCAGTGGGAAGTCGAAGATATCGCCGAGATTTGCCTGGTTCAGATACCGGTTCATAATGGTCAGGTTGTCGATACAGCCGACAAAGCCCTTTCCGATTGCGGCCGTCGGCAGCACAAAGGTCGTCGAGTCGTTGCGCGGGCCGCTGCCGTCGTCCGCGTCGCGGATATCCTCGTGTTTGTTGATGGCTGTATAGACCGCGCCGCCGTTGACAACCAAGGAGGTGTCCTTGCCGTCACAGGTCGGCACCAAATTGACCCATTCGCCCTTCGGCAGCGTGTACTCGAAGTCGAAGCTGTAGTACGAGCGCTTGAAGCCAACGTGCCCGGTGCCGTCCCGGTCGACATATAGGGTGCCGTCCGGACCGCTGAACAGCGTGGCGCCCGCGGCGTCCTCCTCTAGTTTGACGTCCATCGCAACGCTGTAGGGGAAGCCCACGCCTTCAAACGGGAGGGAGAGCGCGCCTTCGCCGTCGAACCGCAGCGCGTTCGAGCCGCGCTCCCGGACGAGCTGCGCGCCGTCGAGCCGCGCGTCGTATCCATTGGGCGAAAGGTCGGCAACTGCTGCGTCCGTTGTATTTTCAAAATCGTATTTGGCAATTGTGCTGCCGTCCGACTCGATAAAACGGGCGGGATTGACGCCCGGCGCGCGGTTGCCCAGCGCGTCCACGCGCGCAAGGAATTCCGAGGCGGTCTGATTTTCAGCCTTTGCGCCGAACCAGGTTTTTTCCGAGAGCAGCATCACGCCGTCGCGGAAGCGGTCGAATACGTCGAAGACCGACCAGCCGCCGTTGTACGAGCTGGTGTCCATCCAGAGGCAGAATTCCGCGCCTTTGTTCTGCGGGTGGCCTTTCAGAACGCTGGCTGTGCCGTAGTTGGTGACCTCCCAGCCGTTATACCGGCTTTCCAGCGGCAGATAGTTGGGATAGCCGCCCATGCCGGGTACAATATACAGCATGCTGTACATCGAGTTGATTACGTCGAAGCCATATTCCATCGTAGTGTGGACGTTGGCCCAGCCGTCACTCCAAATCTGCACGGTGGCATCGCTGGGGATCGGGGTTTCGCTTTCAAAGTTGGACAGGGAACCCCACAGCCGGGGCTCGTAGCCCTTGTCCCGCACATAGGAAATCAGGTCAGCCGTGTACTGTTTAAACTGCTTGGTGTACTGGGTCGGGTATTCGTCGGTGCCGATGTGGAACGAGCCGCTCTGGATCACCGGGTCGTCCCCGTCGAGATATTCGTCCAACAGATCCTTCACAATGCCGATGGCCCTGTCGTATTTCTCCGGCGTGCTCAGGTCCAGATGCCGGAAATCGTTGTTTAAGATCAAGCTGGGGTCGATGTTGCCGAAGCTGCCGGAGTGCGCGGGCGTGTCGATTTCAGTGATGACCGAAATGCCGTGGCGCATCGCGTTTTTCTGATACTGCCGGTAATCGTCCTTGGAGTACGAGCCGTCCTTGGCGGTGAGCATCGGGTATTGCTCGCTTTCGAGCCGGAACGCCTCGTATTTGGTTTGAATCCGGCAGTCGTTGATATGCACATGGATCTGGTTGAGCTTGAACCACGCCATATAGCGGGTCATCTCCTCGAGATACTCGAGTGGGAAGTACATCCGGCCCGCGTCGATCATGCAGGAGCGCACCTCATAGGCGGGGTAGTCGCGGATCAGACCGACGGGCGCGCTGTCACGCCCCTTGTCCTGATACAGCGTCTGCAAAAGCGTAATGCCGCCATAGAGAACGCCTGTCTGGGACGGCGCGGCCACGCGGACATGCGTATCGGTCAGCTCCATCTCATATCCTTCGCCGCCGACGGGGAGTCCCGCGTCGAATTCCAAGACCAGGTCGCCCGGCGCCGGATCGCCCAGCGGCGCGATTTCCAATTGCTTGCCCAGCATATCCGCAAAGTATTCCTGCAGGGTTTTCGCCGTTTCATACAGTGGAACGTCCGCCGTATCGCAGAGAATGCGGGAGGTCTCGCGCAGTGTGAACCGGCCCTGGCCGCCCTTCCATTCCCGGATACCGGGCAGCACCTGCGGGCGCGCGTTGTCGGTCTCCTCAGGCTGGTAGAGGCCCGGAATGGTAATCGAGGCGTTTTGCACGCCGGTTTTTTCCCGGCCGGACCCATCGGTCGCCGTAGCCTTGTAGAGAAGCTGCACCGTCATGTCCTCCAGCGGACGGTAGACGGTGCCGTCGAGCGCCACGACCTGCTGGTTATCCGAACCGTACAGCGAGAGCGCATAGCCTTCCGCCTCCGGCAGGAGCAGGCGGCTTCCGTCCGGCGAGAGCGTCGGCGCGGTTTTCAGCGCCTCGTTCAGCGCCTCGTCCGGATCGGGCGGCACGTCGTAGACCGACGCATACACCTCGATTTCAAAAATGCCCACGTTTTTAAGCCCGTCTAGGTTGCCTTTTCTTGCAGTCACGCGCACATAGCGCGCGGTATAGGTCTTGTCGAATACGATTTTATCGGTGTTCGGGCCGATGGACAGTTGGTCGTCCTTCCGCAAAGCGACCTCCTGCCAGTCCTGCGCGTCCCCGCTGATCTCGATGCTGAAATCCCGCGCGTTGGCCTTCTGCCAGAAGATGTTGACCTGACGGACCGGCCTCTCCTGCTCGAGGTCCACGTAGATCCACACCGGCGTTTCCGGCATCGTTGCGGGAGAGGACCAGCGCAGCATATAGTTGGGATCGCTGGTCAAGCTGGTCTCGGGCACCTTGCCGTCGGTGACATACTGCGGCCCAAAGCGTTCCACCTCGGTGCCGCAGGCCACAGCGGGCTTGCCGAGCGCCAGGTTGACGCCTTCTAGAGATTGCTGCTCGCCGAACGCCTCAATCTCAAAGATGCCGACGTTCGCATAGCCGTTGCCCGCGCGTACAAAAACGCGCAGATAGCGGGCCTGTACCGGCGTATCCAG
>CATNEU010000175.1 GCA_950097605.1 uncultured Oscillospiraceae bacterium
GGCAATCCGGGCAACGGCAACTGGATCCGGGTGGACCTCGGTGAGACCAAAACCATCCGCCAATACCGCCTGATCAATGCGGGCCATCCCGACGCGGGCGAAGCTTCTTCTATGAACACGCGCGACTGGCGTTTGGAGGTCAGCGACGACGACAAAACCTATACGGTGGTCAGCACGGTGAGGGGCAATGCCGACAATGCGCCGGATATCATCCTCGATACGCCGGTCTCTGCGCGGTATGTCAGGCTGACCGTCGACGCGGCCGAGCAGGCCGGCCAGGGTGCCATCCGTCTCTATGAATTTGAGATTTACGACGAGGTATATACCGTGCAGTCCAAGGCCATCGCGCCGAAAAACGTGACGGTCACCAACGGCCCCGGAAGCGAGGACAGCGTGGTTGTGACCGGTCTCGGCGAGGGCGACGTGGTGCAACTGTTCGAGACAATTGAGGAGGGCGCTGCGCCGCTCGCGGTCAGTGAACCGGTGCAGGCCGGCGAAACCTCGGTGATTATCGACAATGTTACGCTTGCTAAAAAAGGCGGAATCCTCTATTTCGGCAGGGTTTCCCCGAACAAGTCGCTGAGCCCGCTCAACGCGAAGGTCTATGCGGCGGAGGAAAACCAAGGCCCCGAAATCCACGGCGTGCCGGAGACCGGCGCATCGAGGACCGCTGTGACGCTGACAACCGATGAAGAGGTGCTCTTCAAGGTCAACGGCGTGCTTGCGGACCGGTATGCAACTTCGATTAAACTGAGCATGGAAGGCGCCTATACCGTAACGGCGACCGGCAGAGACGGCGAGGAGTCGATAGAATATGTCTTTGCCATCGACCGCACCAAACCGGTATTGTCGGCAAATGTTGCAAACGGCGCGGCCACGAAGGACGATGTGACAATCACGGCCAATGAGGACGTGCTGTTTACGGTCAACGATGTGACCGACGCCAGGTATTCCACCAGCAAGACGTTTACACAGGACGGCACCTATGTCGTGAAGATCACCGACCGCGCGGGCAACTATGGCGGCGGCATCCGGTTCACGATCCAAAAGGGCAAACCGGTGCTCGAGGGCGTTCCCGAAAACGGCTTTACCTCCAGAAGAGTTACGCTGACAGCGAATGAGCGGGTGCTCTATTATGTAAACGGCGAGCTGGCCAGCGAAGTTTACAACTACCGCATTTCGTTTGTGGACGAGGGAAGCTATGAAGTGAAAGCGGTCAACGGGCTGGGCAGTGAAACGACGGTACAGTTTACGATTGACCGCACCAAGCCGACCATGACGGCCTCGGTCGAGTATGGCCAGACCACCAGCCAGGACGTTGTGATCACGGCGAGTGAGGATGTGCTGTTCAGTGTCAACGACGTGGACGCCGGCGGCTACCAGTCCACGCTTACGCTCTCTGAAGAAGGCGCATATGTCGTCAAGATTTGGGACCGCGCAGGCAACTATGGCGGCGGCATCCGGTTTGCGATTGACAAGACCGGCCCGGCGCTGCGCGCAGTTGTGGAAGGCACCAACACGCCGGTGGAAAACGGCGCCTTCATCAACAAAACGGTCTCGATTTTGGCCAGCGAGAAAGCATTTTTCACCATCAATGGGGAAGAGGTCGGCAGCGCTGCCAACTTCGCAAAGATCAAAGCGGAAGGTACTTATGAAATCGTTGCCAAAGACCTCTATGGCAATGCTTCCGAGCCGTTTATCGTGACAATTGACAGAACCAAGCCCGTGCTTTCCTCCGAGCAGGTGGAAAACGGCGGCAGTTCCCGTGTGGAAGTGGAGCTGACCGCAAACGAGGACGTGCTGTTTACCGTAAACGGCGTGGCGGCGGACCGCTACGAAACCGCTATGAGGTTTGCGGAAGAGGGTAGCTATACCGTCGTTGCGGCGGACAAGGCCGGCAACAAGTCGGCGGCGTATGTTTTTACAATTGCGGATATGTTGAAACTTGCGCTGTATCCGGTTCCGCAGGAGATCACCTATCTGTCCGGCGATGCGGCGGCGCTCAGCGACGATGTGAATATCGTTGCGCACGGTGAACAAAAAGCCGCGACACTTGCGAAACTTGAGCAGGTCCTGCGGGACAACGGTTTCAACCCATCGGTGTCCGACAGCACCGCGGAGGGTAAGACCAACCTGCTGCTGACCGCCGATGCGGACCACTGTGCAGACTGCCAGGCACTTCCGTCCAATGTTTCCGAGAAGGAGGGGTATACCCTCGTGCTCCGACAGGGCGCGGGTGCATATGGCGACATCTCGATCGCCGGCACCGACGCAGACGGCGTTTACAATGGTGTGATGACGCTTGCGCAGGTCCTGTCGGACAACGCCGGGGAAGACGGCTATCTCCAGGCGGAAATCACGGACTATCCTGAAATCGGCTACCGTGGCGTCATTGAGGGCTACTACGGCTACCCCTGGGACACCTCCGACCGTTCGGACATCATCCGTTCGACCAGTGATTATAAAATGAACACCTATGTGTATGCGCCGAAGGACGACGTGTACCACAGGGCGCAGTGGAGAGAGCTGTATCCCGAGGATAAGGCCGACGAGCTGCGGCAGCTCGTGCAGGCGGCAAACGAGAGCAATGTGAGCTTTGTCTGGACGCTGCACCCGGGCGACAGCATCAGCTTGACCTCGGACGCCGACTTTGAAGCGGCGCTTCTGAAGCTCGAACAGCTCTATGACCTCGGCGTCCGCCAGTTCGGCGTGCTGTTCGACGATGTGACCCGCAACCAGAACGCGGCCAACCAGGCAAACTTTATCAATCGCGTGGACGATGAATTTGTCAAGGTCAAGGGCGACGTGAAACCGCTGATCACAGTGGGCACCTATTACTGTCAGGCATGGGGCCTTGGCCCGAGCTATCTGCGCACGCTGCGCAACACCCTCCACGACGACGTGGAGATCATGTGGACCGGCGGCGCGACGATGTCCAACATCTCGCGGGAGATTTTTGAGTGGCCAAAGACCGCGATTGGCACCGACCGCGACTTTGCCGTCTGGTGGAACTTCCCAACCAACGACTATTGCGACGGCAATCTCCATATGGCGCCGATGAAAAACTTGAACCCGAACCTCGACAATGTGTCGGCGTTCTTTGCCAACCCAATGGCGCAGGCGCAGGCCTCCAAGGTCGCGCTCTTCTCGCTTGCAGACTACACCTGGAACACCGATGCCTATGATTATCAAAAGAGCTGGGAAACTGCGATTGCCAAGCTGGTTCCCGAGATAAGCGCGGAGTTCCAGCGGTTTGCGGACAACATTTCGTATTTGAAGGATTCCAGCGGCGCCTATGGCGATTTCCTGTTTGAAGAGTCGAATTACCTGGCCGAGCAGATCCAAGCGCTGCGCACCGCCTTTGAAACCGGCGAGGACATTGCGGCCCAGGCAGCCGCCATGAAGGCCGAGTTTGAGACGATGATCTCCGATGCGGACACCATCCGGACGGTTTGCACCAATTCCCATCTGCTCGACGAAATAGACCCGTGGCTCGGGTCCTACCGTGTGCTCGCGCAGGCGGGCGTCGCAGCGATGGACGCAGTGCTCCGCGCCGGCTCCGAAGATATTGAGGGCTGGCTCAGCCAGACCGCGCTCGTCAACCAGAAGCTTGAGGAGATGAAGGACTTTATCTATGTGAGCCTCGAAACGAGCGGTGCCAAGGAGAATATTGTGCAGGTTGGCACACAGCGCCTCAAACCGATCATCGGCGAAGCGCTGACTGCGAGCGGTAACCTCCTCTCGGCGTCCCTGCAAACCGTGCTCGACCCGGCGTTCATTGGAACGACCGAGACGCTTCCGGCTGTGGACGTTGCGTTTGATACGGGCAAATACTCGGTTTCCGGTCTGGAGGGCCTCGCCATAGAGGCCGGCCGTTACGTTGGCATCGCGCTCCCGCGTGCCACCAAGGTCGGCGCCATTCTAATCGAAGCGGATGCGCTCGATCAAGTCGCGGTTGCATACTCGCTCAACGGTATCAGTTGGACCGTTGCGGAGGGAACCGTTGCGGATGGTATGTTCAGCTTCACGACGCCGGTTGACGCGACGTTCGTTCGGATTCTCAACAACGGGGAAGAGACAGTCAGCATGAACCTTGAGAGATTTGAAATTCAGCCG
>CATNEU010000176.1 GCA_950097605.1 uncultured Oscillospiraceae bacterium
CGTCTGGCCTACCTGGACATTGGCCTGCCCCACCGGGGGAGCCGGGACGTACTGGAAATTATAAAAAACATCCCCGCCCTGCTGTTCGACAAGGGCAACCGCCTCCCGGAGTTTTCCGTCACCAGCGTTTCATAAAACGGTAAAATCCTCCGAGTGATAGTTGCTGTAATACCGGCCGTCCCGTGCCGTGAACCTGAGGATACAGTAGTCCGGGTCGTCCACGCCGCCGGGATAATAGCGTTCGTCCCCGGTCCGCCAGAGTCTCCGTTTGGTCTCCGCGTCGGTCAACACTTCGATCTGCCCGCGCAGCATCACGCCCCGGAAAAACCGTTTGTCACAGAAATACACGCATGCTTTTTCATTTTCCTGATACTGCGAAACGCGCATCGACGAAGTGTTTGTGGAAAAATACAGAATGCGGATTCCCTCCCGCTCGTTGGGCTGCAGCATCGCCTTGACGTTCGGGAACCCCTCCGCGTCCACCGAGCCTAAAAACGAGGTCTTTTGTTTGTCGATCAGGTTGCCGATTGTCTGCACCGGGTCTCGCATCATTTTGCAACGCCTCTTTTCGTTTTTCATCAGTATACTGGAAAATCCAACGTCTGTCCAGTGCATGGCAAAGGAGCCCCTCCGGGTTGGAGAGATTCTTTTGGTCAATAGCCCTTTCTGAATATATGGCTCGATAATAGCCATATGATGCATCTCTCTTTTAGTTTGTCGCTCAGGCCGCGACCGGCCCATCCTTTTTCATGAAGAAAAAGGATGCAAAAATTCAGTTAAGGGGTGCCGCTACCTTCCTCCATTTGACTCTACGCCGTCTTCGGATAAGCAAAGGGCGACAGTGCGGCGGTCGCAGGAAGTGCACCGATGGGTCGGAAGACGCGCCCCTTAACAATCCCCAACCGTACCCGAGTGGGGATACTTTTAGATGGTTTTCTGCAAGGGAGGGGCTGATTGATATAGCTTCCCCTCCACTATACAAAGCCTATTTCTATCGGTTTAGCTTCCCTTCTGGAACAGGGATTGTTAAGGGGGCAGGCCCGCGACCCAGCACAAACCTTTCCGCGACCGCTGTGCCCTCGCCCTTTGCTGCGCTGTGTACGGCGTACCGTCAAATGGAGCGGCGCCGTTAGCCCTCTTGACTGAGTTTTTGCATCCTTTTTTCTCACAAAAAAGGATGGGCCCGTCGCGGCCCGAGCGACGGACGAAAAGATAGATGAATCTATAAGCTATGAAGAAAAAAGGATGGCCCTGTCGCAGCCTGCGCGACAAAAAAACCAGGCCCAGGAAGGACTCCCTTCCCGGGCCTGGTTTCACAGCCGCATCAGCGGCAGCGATCACAGCTTGCTGATGATCTTATCCCCCATCTCGCGGCAGCCGAGCAGAACCCCGCCCTCGTCCATGATATCGCCGGTGCGGTAGCCCTCACGCAAAACGGCCTCTACGGCGTTCTCAATATCCGCGCTTTCAGCCTCCATATCAAAGGAGTATTTGAGCATCATCGCAACCGAAAGAATCGTTGCAATCGGGTTGGCCTTGTTCTGGCCCGCAATGTCGGGCGCGGAGCCGTGAATCGGCTCATACATGCCGCGCGTGCCCTCCCCGAGGCTCGACGACGGGATCATGCCAATCGAGCCGGTGATCATACTCGCCTCGTCCGAGAGGATGTCGCCGAACATGTTTTCGGTCACAATCACATCAAACTGGGAAGGATTGCGCACGAGCTGCATTGCCGTATTGTCCACGAGCATATCGGCGAACTCCACATCCGGATATTCGGCCGCGACACGGTGCGCCACCTCTCTCCAAAGGCGGGAGCTTTCGAGCACGTTCGCCTTATCCACGCTCGTGACCTTGCCCCGGCGCTTTCTGGCCATGTCAAACGCAACGCGCACGATGCGTTCCACTTCTTTCTCGGAGTAGATCATTGTGTCATAGGAGGTCTTGCCGCCTTCGGTCATCAGCGTCTCGCGTTTGCCGAAATAGGCGCCGCCGATCAGCTCACGCACGATCACAAGGTCCAGCCCCTGGTTGACAATCTCCTGTTTGAGCGGGCAGGCGCTCGCCAGCGGCGCAAACAGCTTGGAGGGACGGATATTCGAGAACAGTCCCAACCGGCTGCGGATGCCAAGCAGCGCGCGTTCGGGACGCATAGCGCCGTCAAGGGCATCCCATTTGGGGCCGCCGACCGCGCCCAGCAGCACGCTGTCGCTTGCCAGACACTTTTGCACGCTCTCCTCCGGCAGCGGTTCGCCATATTTGTCGATGGCGCAACCGCCCGCGTCCACATAGGTATAGGTAAACTGATGGCCGTATTTCTCACCGATTCTGTCGAGGACTCTGAGCGCCTCATCCACGATTTCCGGGCCGATACCGTCGCCCTTGATGACTGCTATTTGCTTGTTCATTGCATGCAAACCTCCTGTTGTCTGACCGGGCTTTACCGGTCAGAGATTGTATATGAGAGCCTCTATTTGTTTTGAATGGAGTTCAGCAGGCCGCCTTCGCGGATGATTTCCTTGATAAAGTCCGGAAACGGCTCGGCCTGGTAGGATTCGCCCTTGGTCAGGTTCTGGATCAAGCCGCTGTCGAAGTCCACTTCCACTTCGTCGCCAGCCTCGATTTTTTCACTGGCTTCCGGGCACTCGAGGATCGCGAGGCCGATGTTGATCGCGTTGCGGTAAAAGATGCGCGCAAAGGTCGAAGCGATCACGCAGGAGATGCCCGACGCTTGAATCGCAATCGGCGCGTGCTCGCGCGACGAGCCGCAGCCGAAGTTCTGGCGGGCGACCATGATGTCCCCCTGTTTCACATTGTGTACAAAGTCCTGGTCGATGTCCTCCATACAGTGCGCCGCAAGCTCCGTGGGGTCGGTGGTGTTGAGATAGCGCGCCGGTATGATGACGTCCGTGTCCACATTGTCGAGATATTTAAAAACCTTGCCGTGTGCCTTCATGGTGGTAGCCTCCTTTTATCATGCAGAGCCGGGAATCCGGACGGATGCCCGGATTCCGCCGCCTGTCTGTTCGTATTGCCTGTTTCAGAGCTCTTCCGGGGAGCTGATGCGTCCCGTGACGGCGGAAGCCGCCGCAACGGCCGGGCTTGCGAGATAGACCTCGCTGTCCACATGGCCCATACGGCCGACAAAGTTGCGGTTGGTGGTTGCAACCGCGCGCTCGCCCGCCGCAAGAATGCCCATGTGCCCGCCGAGGCAGGGGCCGCAGGTCGGTGTGGAAACGGCGCAGCCGGCCTCGAGGAACGTCTCGAGATAGCCCGCTTTCATCGCCTGCATATAGATCTTCTGGGTGGCCGGGATCACAATTGCGCGCACGCCCTTGGCGACCTTCCGACCCTTTAAGATGCCCGCGGCGATTTCAAGGTCGGAGAGGCGGCCGTTGGTGCAGGAACCAATCACAACCTGGTCGATTTTCACGGTGCCCACGTTGTCAATTTCGCGGGTGTTTTCCGGCAGGTGCGGGAACGCAACGGTCGGCTTGATCTTGCCAAGGTCGATATTGATGACGCGCTCATACGCTGCGTCGTCGTCCGCCTGATACACCTGGAAATTGCGGCTGACCTTGTCTTTCACGTAGTCGAGCACCACCTCGTCAACCTCGAAGATGCCGTTTTTCGCACCGGCCTCAATCGCCATGTTGGCCATCGAAAGACGGTCGTCAATCGTGAGATTTCGCAGCCCCTCGCCGCCGAATTCCATCGAGCGGTAGAGAGCGCCGTCCACGCCGATGGTGCCAATGATATGTAAAATTACGTCCTTGCCGCTGACCCATTTGCCCAGCTTACCGGTCAAATTGAACCGGATTGCGGACGGCACTTTAAACCAGCATTCGCCCGTGGCCATGCCCGCCGCCATGTCGGTGCTGCCAACGCCGGTGGAGAACGCGCCCAGCGCGCCGTAGGTGCAGGTGTGGGAGTCCGCGCCGATCACCAGCTCGCCGGGCGCAACGAGGCCCTTTTCGGGCAGCAGCGCATGCTCAATGCCCATATCGCCGACGTCGTAGTAGTTCACAATCTCCATTTTGTCCGCAAAATCGCGGCATCGTTTGCACTGTCCGGCGGCTTTGATGTCCT
>CATNEU010000177.1 GCA_950097605.1 uncultured Oscillospiraceae bacterium
GCTCGCCGAATTTCAGGTTGGTCTGGAACCCCACGAGGTTATACAGAGTTCCCTGCGCATTCTCACGGCGCAGTTGGATGTTGGCCCAGGGGCGCCGCCCGGTGCGCGGGTCGGTCAGCCCGACGGGGCGCAACGGACCGAAGCGCAGCGTGTCCCGCCCTCTTTTGGCCATCACCTCCACCGGCATGCAGCCCTCGTACACCCGGAGGTCCTGCCGGTCAAACGCCTTGAGCGGCGCGGACTCGGCCGCAACGAGCGCGTCGTAAAACGCGTCGTATTCCGCTTGGTTCATCGGGCAGTTGATATAGTCGTCGTCCCCGCGCCCATAGCGCGCGGCCAGAAAGGTTTTGCTCTCGTCGATGCTCTCGGCGCTCACAATCGGGGCGGCCGCATCGTAAAAACTCAAATAGGCGCTGCCGAGTTTTTCGGCAATTGCGCCGGCCAGCGCCGAAGAAGTCAGCGGACCGGTCGCAATCACCACAAAGCCCTCCGGAATCCGGGTGACCTCTTCCCGCGCCACGCGGATCAGTGGATGCCGCATCACCCGTGCCGTGACCGCGTCGGAAAAGCGCTCACGGTCCACCGCGAGCGCGCCGCCTGCGGGCACCGCCGTCTCGAGCGCGCAGGAAACCACGACTGAGCCAAAACGCTTCATTTCCTCTTTGAGAAGCCCGGCCGCAGAATTCACACGCAGCGCCTTGAGCGAGTTGGAGCACACCAGCTCCGCAAACCCCTCGTAGGAATGGGCTGGGGAAAACTGCTCCGGCTTCATTTCGCACAACGTCACCGGGACGCCGCCGTTTGCAAGCTGCAACGCGGCCTCACAGCCCGCGAGTCCCGCACCAATTACCTGGACTGGTTCCATCTATACAAATTCCTTTCCCTATCGGATATTGCCTGCCGAAAACAAAACGGGCCCTGTTTATTTCACGATCTGCTCGTATCCGCAGCCCTCTTTCGCACAATAGAGCTTGGCGTTTTTGCCGCGCTTTTTAAACAGCGTGCTCTTGCAGTTCGGACAGAGGTCGCTGGTCGGTTCGTCCCAGGACATAAACGAGCAGTCGGGATTCTTTTCGCAGCCATAGAACTGCTTGCCCTTTTTGGATTTCTTCGCGAGGACCTTGGAGCCGCACAGCGGGCATTTGCCCGGCGTTTCCTGCACAATGCGCTTGGTGTTGCGGCACTCCGGAAAGCCCGGACAGGCCAAAAACTTGCCAAAACGCCCCAGCTTGATCACCATGTTGCGGCCGCACTTCTCGCATACGATGTCGGTTTCCTCGTCCGGAATTAGCACCTTGGTGCCCTCCATGGCCTTTTCGGCCTTTTCAAGAGTGCCGGCGAAGTCGCCGTAGAAGTGGTCGAGCGCCTTGACCCAACTGAGCTTGCCCTCTTCGACCTTGTCGAGGTCCTTTTCCATCTTGGCGGTGAACTCTGCGTCCACGATGTTGGAAAAGTGCTCCTTCATCAGACCGGTCGTCACCTCGCCGAGCAGCGTGGGGCGCAAAATTTTACCGTCCCGCTCGATATAGGCGCGCGCAAGGATTGTTGTGATCGTCGGCGCATAGGTGCTTGGACGGCCGATGCCGTTTTCCTCGAGGGTTTTAATCAGCGAGGCCTCGGTATAGCGCGCCGGCGGCTGGGTGAAATGCTGGGTGCCGTCGAGCGATTTAAGCCGCAGCTTCTCCTCGGGCTCGAGCGGGGGCAGCGCGCCGTTTTCCTCCGCGTCCTCGTCCTTGCTCTCCTCGTATAAAACCGTGTAGCCGTCAAACTTGACTGAATAGCCCGACGCCTTGAACAGATAGTCGTTCGCGCCGATTTCGGCCGAAACGGTGTTGAACAGCGCGTTTGCCATCTGGCTTGCCAAAAAGCGTTCCCAGATCAGCCGGTAGAGCTTGAACTGGTCGTTTGTCAAACTCTCCTTGACCTTTTCAGGCGAGAGGTTCGGCATGGTTGGGCGGATGGCCTCGTGCGCGTCCTGCGAGTTGGACTTGGACTTATAGACGCGCGGGGAAGGCGGCAGGTATTTTTCGCCGTATTTTTCGACGATATAGGCGTTCGCTTCGTTCCTGGCCTCGTCGGAGATGCGCAGCGAGTCGGTTCTCATATAGGTAATCAGGCCGACCGCGCCCAGCCCCTCGACGTCCACGCCCTCATAGAGCTCCTGGGCCGCCTTCATGGTCCTTCTGGCCTGGAACCCAAGCTTCCGCGAAGCCTCCTGCTGCAGGGTGGAGGTGGTAAATGGCGGCGCGGGCGATTTGCGGCGCACGCCTTTTTTCACGTTCAGTACAATGTACTCAGCGCCGTCGAGCGCCGCGAGGATCGTGTCGGCCTCCTCTTTGTTGGCGATTTCCACTTTTTCGCCGTCTTTTTTCGCAAACAGCCGGGCCGGGAAGGCCTTGCGGCTTCCCTTGGTCAGCAGCTTGGCGTCGATGGTCCAGTATTCCTTGCTGACAAACGCCTTGATCTCTTCCTCCCGGTCGACGATCAGGCGCACCGCAACCGACTGCACACGTCCCGCCGAAAGGCCCTTGCGCACCTTTTTCCAGAGAAACGGGCTGAGCTTATAACCGACGATGCGGTCGAGAATGCGCCGGGCCTGCTGCGCATTGACGAGGTCCATATCAATGCTGCGCGGGTGGTCCATACCGGCCTTCACGCCGGATTTGGTGATTTCGTTGAAGGTCACGCGGTTGGATTCGTCCAGATTCATCTTGAGCATGTTGGCGAGGTGCCACGAGATGGCCTCTCCTTCGCGGTCGGGGTCGGTCGCGAGATAGATCTTGTCGCTCTTTTTGGCCTGCGCCTTCAGCGACTTGATCAGGTCCCCCTTGCCGCGGATGTCCATGTATTTGGGCGTAAAATCGTGCTCGATGTCCACGCCCATCCGGGTTTTGGGCAGGTCGCGCACATGCCCCATCGAGGCCACGACCTCAAACCCTCTTCCTAGATATTTCTTTATCGTCTTCGCCTTTGCAGGCGACTCCACTATTACGAGATTAGACATGTCTCTCCACCTTGTCGTTGATTAATAGGGGCGCGCCTCATGGGCGCCGCGTAAACGCGCCGCCCGGATGCGGACGCACAAGCCCTTCGAGCTCCAGCCGGGTCAAAGCAGGCAGCACATCGCACAGCGGGCATCCTGTCTTTGCGGCGATTTCGGAGGCCGTGCAGGGCGATGCGCCCAAGCATTCATATACCTGCCGCGCCGCGCCTTCCACCCAATCGGGCAGTGTGGGCGGTGCGGCGTGCAAATCCCCTTGTATCGTTTCTGCGCCGCCGGTACCTTTATCATCTGCACATTCGGCCTGCTTATGAACCGGCCGCTTCATTTTATCGGGATAATACAGCCGGTATTCGCCTAAAATATCCTCTGCGTTCTGCACGGGAGAAGCGCCCTCTTTTAAAAGCTGGTTGCTGCCAATGGCCAGCGGATTGTAGATATCGCCGGGCACGGCAAACACATCGCGCCCCTGCTCCAGGGCATGGCCCGCCGTGATCAAAGCGCCGCTTTTTTCACCGGCCTCCACAACCACCACACCCAGCGACAGACCGGAAAGCAGGCGGTTGCGCACCCGGAAGTGCTTTGGCTGCACGCCTTGCCCCAGCGGATACTCCGTCAGCAGGCAGCCGCCGTTTTTGCAGATCTGCCGCCGCAGCGCGGCGTGCTCCGCCGGATAGTTGACGTCCAGACCGCAGGCCAGCACCGCCACCGTGACGCCGCCGGCCTGCAGCGCGCCCTCGTGGGCCGCCTCGTCGATTCCATAGGCAAAGCCGCTCACGACAATTGCGCCCGCCCGTGCAAGCTGGCAGGCAATCTCCTCTGCGGCGCGGCGTCCATAGACCGTCGGCTTCCGCGTGCCGACAATTGTAATCGTTGCGGTTTGCTCCACAGGCGGCAGCGTGCCCGCCGCATACAAACAGCACGGCCTCCCGTATATATGCGCAAGCCGGCTCGGAAACGCCGCGTCGTCGGGTGTTATGATTGAATAGCCCGCGCGCAGCGTTTTATCCGCCAGCGCCACGGCCGCCTCCCATTTGGTGCGCCGGACGCGGCGCAGCTCGGGCTGCGTTAAAAAC
>CATNEU010000178.1 GCA_950097605.1 uncultured Oscillospiraceae bacterium
TCGCAGCGCTGCTGGGCTTGGTCCGCCTGACCGAGGGAAGCGACGGTGCAGCGTCCGTCTTCTGGTCACAGTTGCCGATGCTGCAGGCCGTAGCCGGGATGCTTGCCGCTGTTCTTTCGGCGGCGGGAAACATGGGCCTGATTGTGGTTTTGTACCACCGTTTTCGCAAAGATCCGGTACCCGAAGCCGAACAGGCCCGCGGGAAACGCGGATGGAAGCGCACGGCCGTGCTGCTGCCGTTGTCGGTTCTATTGCTGGCGTTTTATATAGAAACGACTTCGTATATCGGGTTTTATTTGCAGGACGCCGCACAGGTGCAGATTGTCGCGCACCGCGCGGGCGCGCAGGACGCTCCCGAAAACACGCTCGCCGCATTGCGTACGGCCGAGAAAAACGGAGCGGAATACGCCGAGATTGATGTGCAGCAAACCCGTGACGGAGCGCTGATCGTGATGCATGACACCAATTTTAAGCGGACGACAGGCATAAACCGGCCTGTTTGGGAGGTCACGCTGGAGGAGGCGCAGCGCTATGACGCGGGCTATGCATTCCCGTCGGATGCGTTTGCCGGGGAGAAAATTCCCACGCTCGAACAGATGATCGAACAGGCGAGGGGAAAAATTGGCCTGATGATTGAGCTGAAAAGCAACGGGCACGAGCAGGGCCTGGAGGAAGCCACGGTGGAGGCAATTCGCAAAGGCCGCTTTGAAGGCCAGTGCATTGTGGCTTCGATGGACTATCAGATTCTGAAGCGGGTTCGGGAGCTTGCGCCGGAGCTGCAAACAGCCTATATCGTCTCGTTTGCCTACGGGGATTTTAGCGCACTCACCGCGGCCGATGCGGTCAGTGTGGAGGCCTCGTTCGCAACGCCTACGCTAAAGGCCGGGCTGGATGCGCTGGGAAAGCCTTTGTATGTCTGGACGGTAAACCAGGAGGAGGCGATGCGGCGCGTATTCACGCTGCGCCCGAAAGGCATCATCACCGACAATGTCCAGCTCGCGCAGTCGGTGCGACAGAGCTATCGCCACAGCGAGGCGTTGCGTGGACTCGTGAAGGCGGTATTGGGCAGTTAACGGGCGCGGAGAAAAGCGGCGCAGCGGCAGTCCCGCCGGTATCGGCAGGGCAGGGCGTAAACGTTGCATTTGACAAATCTGTACCGCCGTATTAGAATTGAGAAAATATAGCCTATCCGCTTTTATTTGGCAAGGCGCGATAGACTGTGCGGAGCTTATATAAGGGAAGGGAGAAAACCATGCACCAGATGGGAATTATCGGCTATGGCGGGATGGCGTCGTGGCACCATGAGAATATCCGAAGGATCGAGGGCTTACAGGTTGCGGCTGCATATGACGTCGACCCGCAGCGCGTGCGGGCCGCGCGGGAAAAGGGCCTGGCGGGCTATGACAGCCTCGAGGCGTTTTGGAAACATCCGGGGATGGAATTCGTGCTGGTTGCAACGCCGAACAATTTCCATATGGAGCTTGCGATTGCCGCCATGGAGCACGGCAAGCATGTTATCTGTGAAAAGCCTGTGGCAATGTCCGGCGAGGAGCTGGCGGAGATGACCGCGGCGGCAAAGCGGTACGGCGTGGTGTTCACCGTGCACCAGAACCGCCGCTGGGACAGGGATTTCAGGATCGTCAAACGCGCCCTTGCGCAAGGGCTGCTTGGGAAGCCGTATACCATCGAATCGCGCGTGCATGGCCAAAACGGCGTGGTGGAAGGCTGGCGCGCCCACAAGGTGGCCGGCGGCGGCATGCTGCTCGACTGGGGCGTGCATCTGATCGACCAGTTGCTCTATCTGATCCCCGAGCCGGTCGTCGAGGTCTGCGCACATCTGCACAGCCTCAAAACGCCGGAGGTGGACGACTATTGCAAGGTTCTCATGCGGTTTGCCTCGGGCCTGTCCGCACAGATAGAGGTCGGGACCTATTGTTTGCAGCCGCTGCCGCGCTGGTATGTCAATGGCGATGCGGGTTCGCTTGTGATCGACGACTTTGCGTGCACGGGCAGAATCGTGCGCGCCAACCAGTATGCACTGGACTGGGAACCGGAAATTGTCCAAACCGCCGCGGGGCCGACGCGCACCATGGCGCCGCGTCCCAAAGAAACGCTTGCCACCCTGCCGCTGCCCGACGCCGAAGACGAGGCGGACTGGACGGCTTTTTACCGCAACGTGCTCGCCGCTGCCGAAGGGCGTGAGGCGCTGCTCGTCACGCCTGCCGAAGCGGCGCGCGTGTTTGCGGTTATGGAGGCGGCGTTTGCCTCCCATGAAGAGGGTATGAGTTTTAAAGTGCACATCTAAAAAGGGAGGATTTATATGATACAGGATCGCCGCATTGACGCAGGCAAGGGGTTTGATTGGGGCAGGACCTCGCAGGACTATGCGAAATACCGGGATATCTATCCCGAGGAATTCTATCAGAAGATCATCGAGCACGGCCTCTGCACCAAAGGACAGCAGGTGCTCGACTTGGGCACCGGTACCGGTGTGCTGCCGCGCAATCTCTACCGGTACGGCGCTTGTTTTGTGGGCAGCGACTTGTCGGAGGAGCAAATTGAACAGGCGCGCCGTCTTGCGGCGGAAAACGGGCAGGAGATTTCGTTTGTCGTCTCGTCCGCCGAGACCGCGCCGTTTCCCGACAATTCCTTCGACGTGATAACGGCTTGTCAGTGTTTTTTCTATTTTGACCACGCCGTGGCGCTGCCGCGCATCGCTGCAATGCTGCGGCCCGGCGGAAAGCTTGCAATTCTCTATATGGCTTGGCTGCCCGAAGAGGACCCGATTGCAGGGGCCAGCGAGGAGCTGGTGCTGCGATACAATCCCGTGTGGACCGGCGCGGGCGAAACCCGGCGTCCGATTGCCATACCGAAGGAAGCCGAAGGGCTGTTTGCAGTCGAGGAATCGGTTCTGTTTGATTTGCAGGTGCCGTTTACCCGGGAAAGCTGGGCGGGCAGGATTAAGGCCTGCAGGGGAATTGGCGCGTCCCTGCGCCCGGAGGAAATTGCCGCGTTTGAAAAAGAGCACCAGGCATTGCTGCGGCAAATTGCACCCGAGTCGTTCTTGGTGCGGCACTATGCCGCGATGACGGTTTTGCGTGTGCTGAAATAGGTGCATGCGTCTGAAAAGACGGCTTATGCCGCGGCAATTTTGTGCGCTTCATGAAAAAGGCGCGGCAGGCGCTTGTAAAACGGTGCAAAGCGGTGTATAATATTTGCAGATTGCGGCGCTGCCGCAAATAAAGACTTTTAGCGATGATAAAAGCTGCGGTTTTGCAGTTTCCATGCAGAGAGCCGGTGGCGGGTGAAAACCGGCGGAAGGCAAAACCGCTTCCACTTTTGGAGCTGCCGGTGAGGAGCCGGAGGGCGCGCCCTTTACAGCGCGGTAAAGCGGCCGGCTGCTGCATGCAAACCGGCAATTTGGGTGGCACCGCGGAATCCTTCCGTCCCATACTTGATGGGTTCGGGAGGATTTTTTTGTTTTTCCGGGGCCGGATCCATCAAACACAATGCAAGGAGGAACACAATATGTTGGACATCAAACTGCTGCGGAACGAACCGGAGCTGGTCAAGGAAAACATCCGAAAAAAATTCCAGGAGGAAAAGCTGGCGCTGGTCGACCAGGTGATCGAAATGGACCGGGAGTACCGGGAGGCCAAAACCCGCTGCGATACGCTGCGGGGGCAGAGAAATTCCATCAGCAAGCAGATCGGCGCGCTGATGGCGCAGGGAAAACGCGAGGAGGCCGAGCAGACCAAAGCGCAGGTTGCGGAGATGGCAAAGGAACTTGCCGCGCTCGAGCAGCGGGAAGAGGAGCTGTCCGCGCTGATCCGCGAGAAGATGCTTGTAATCCCGAATATCATCGACCCCTCTGTGCCGGTTGGCAGAGACGACAGTGAAAACGTGGAGATAGAACGCTTTGGCGAACCGGCGGTTCCGGATTTCGAGGTGCCGTACCATGTGGACATCATGGAAAAGCTTGCCGGGATCGACCTCGACAGTGCGCGCAAGACCAGCGGCAACGGCTTTTACTATCTCTGCGGAGAAATCGCGCGCCTGCACTCTGG
>CATNEU010000179.1 GCA_950097605.1 uncultured Oscillospiraceae bacterium
GCCGCCGGCCGACGAGATAGACCCCCAACTATATTATGACGACAAGGAGCTGCGCCGCAAAGCGATGACCGAGCTGTTCCAAACCAAAGAGGTGCAGACCCAGAAGATATTGGCCCAGCAGAAAAAACTCATGGAAATCCGCGAGAATGTGGAGAGAAAGATCGAAGGGGAAGAGCGCGTCGAGGGGCGGCCGGACGCGAAAAAGAACGTGGACAGCATTGAGGACTACACCTCCCCGGACGACGCGGAGTACTTTAAAGAGGACATGAAAAATCTGCATATCAGCCTGATGGTGCGGCTGCTGATCACCCTGATTTGCCTGCTGGTTTCGCTTGCGTCGTGCCTGGCGCCGCTGTTTGCCGGGCTGCCGCTCGTTGGAGAGATGGCCCCGGAGCTTGTATACGGCGCGGGCGTCGTGGCGGGCGCGCTCGCCGTGCTGGCCAACCTTTCGACGGTGTTTTCAGGGCTCGCGGGGATCATCACATTTCGCGCGGACGCCAACAGCATGGCGTCGCTGGGCATACTCGGCACGCTGGTCCCCGGCGCGGTGCTGCTGTTCACCGTTCAGGATTTCGGCGCCGGCACGTACTTGGGATGCACTGCGCTCGGGGTTGCGGGGCTTGTGCTGAATTTGGCCGGAAAACTCAGCCTGATCAGGCGGGTGCGCCGGAACTTTTCGTTTGTCTGCTCCCCTTCCCCGAAATATGCCGTCAACCTGGTGCGGGATGAGAAGCTCGTGCAGAGCCTCGAGAGCAGGGTGCCCGGCGCGCAGGGGACATTTGTCCACCGCAAGCGCACGGATTTTTTGACCCGGTTTATGGAGTATTCCTATGCGGAGGACCGCTCCGACAAACAGTGCCGCGTTCTGGCGCCGGTCACAGTGCTGGTGATAGCGGCGGCGGCACTGTTTGCCTGGTTTATGGAGGGAGATCTGCCGCTGACGCTTACCACCATCAGCGTGGCGGCTGCGATCTGCGCGCCGCTGTCGGTAATGCTCTGCTGCAACCTGCCGCTGGGCGCGGCGGGTAAAAAGCTGCTCAAATCGGGCGGCATGCTTGCGGGCTACGACACGGTGCAGAACTTTTCCGGCGCCGGCGCCCTGATTGTGGACGCCAGAGACCTTTTCCCGCAGGGCGCGGTTGAAATGAAGTCGCTGCGCCATTTTGGGGAGCAGCCGCTCGACCGCGCAGTGCTCGACGCAACCGGCGTCGCATTGGCGACCGATTCGACTTTAAACGACGTGTTTCAGCGTGTGTTTGAAAACAAGTCGAGCGAGGTGCGCGAGGCCGACGCGGTGATCTATGAGGACGGCGCGGGCCTGGTCGGCTGGGTGGAGAACCGGCGGGTGATGATCGGCAACCGGGAGCTGATGGTCTCCCACAGCGTGCAGCCGCCTGAGCAGGCGGTGGAGGACGCCGTGCGGGAAAGCGGCCTGGAGGTGCTCTATCTGGCGGTTGCGGGCGAGCTTGTGGCGATGTTCTCGCTTTCCTATGAGGCTGGAGAGGAAGCCAAGGCGGCTGTGCAGCAGGCTGTGAAGCGCGGCGCGGCTGTTGCGGTCACCAGCAAGGACCCCAACATTACCAAGGAGCTGCTTGCCAAAAAGCTCGGGGTGCCGGAGGATATGGTCGGCGTGCTGGAGAAGGACGAAGCAGACCGTGTGGAAGCCGAGAACCAGCTTGGCGCGAACGATGGCGCCAGCCTCGCCTGCACGGGCAAGCTCAGCGCCTTTACCGCGGCTGTTGCCGCTGTGAGGCGGGTGCGCGCGCGCATCGCCACGGCCACGGCCGTGCAGATGTTTTGGGCGGTCCTGTCGCTTGCGCTGACCGGCTGTCTGACGGGCTTATCGCTGATCCATCTTGTGACCATGCCCATGCTGCTGGTCTACCAGGGCTTCTGGCTGCTGCTGGTTTGGCTGCTGCCCAAGCTGCGTAGGTAATGGGCGCGACAGTCTGCGCGGTTGCACGGTGTTGTGTACACAAAATGCATGATTTTTGGATAGATTGCACAAAGCACTTGCAGTGAATTTCGTCATTGCAAGTGCACTTTTTTTGCTAAAGTCAGGAAATTCGCCTTGCACAGGATGTTAAAATAAGATATAATTTTTAGCATGACACGCCGAACTATTGGCCAGATTGAACAAGTTCCGAATCGTGGCAGCCGGATAGGCGCCCGGTTCCGGACGAGGACGGCCTTTCCCGGCTGCGCATTGGCTGCGCGGCCGGGAAAGAGGTGCACTGGCCGGTGCAGTTTAGGCTCGAAAGGAGAGAAAACTAGTATGAAACAGTACACAGCGGAGATGATAAAAAACATTGCTCTGGCAGGCCATGCAGGTTCTGGAAAGACCTCGCTTGCAGAAGCAATGTTATTTAAAGCGGGCGCAACTGACAGGCTTGGAAAGACGGCGGAGGCCAACACCGTCTGCGACTTTGACCCCGAGGAGGAAAAGCGCAAGGTTTCGGTGTCGACAGCCGTCGCGCCGCTTGAGTGGAAGGCCAACAAGATCAACCTGCTGGACACGCCGGGACTGTTTGACTTTGCGGGCGGCCAGTGCGAGGGCATCTGCGCGGCCGAGAGCGTCGTGATTGTCGTATCGGGCAAATCGGGCGTGACGCCCGGCGTGGAAATTGCCTATCGCAACGCCGTAAAACAGGGCAAGGCCACTGCGTTTTTCATCTCCAAACTCGACACGGAAAACGCGGATTTTTACAAGGTGTTTGAAGAACTCAAAGCGCAGTTCGGCCCCAGCGTCTGCCCGCTGGTGGTGCCGCGCTATGAAGACGGCAAACTCGACTGCTATATCGACCTGATTGATATGAAGGCGTATAAATACGATAAGGACGGGAAAAGCCTCGCGGTTGGCATGCCCAACCTCGGGCACCGCGAGGAGGGCCTGATCGCCGCAATCAGCGAGGCGGTTGCGGAAACCGATGAGGAGTTGTTTGAAAAGTATTTCTCGGGCGAGCAGTTCACGCACGAGGAGCTGGAAAACGGCATACATAAGGGCATCAAGGACGGCAGTATCTCGCCGGTTTTCTGTGGCGCGGCGTTTACGCTGGAGGGAATCGACATCTTCCTGGACGGTATCGTATCGCTGTTCCCGGCGGCCAGCGAGGCGCCCGCGGTGACTGCGGCCGGCGCGAACGGGGAACCAACTGAAATTGCCTGCAGCGCGGCCGATAAGCTTGTGGCGTTTGTGTTTAAAACGGTTGCCGACCCGTTTGTCGGCAAGCTGAGCTTTTTGAAGGTCATGGCGGGTGTGCTGAAAGCGGATATGCAGCCGGTGAACGCGCGCACCGGCCAGCCCGAGCGGATGGGCAAGCTCGTGTATCTGCGCGGCAAAAAGCAGGAGGATACCCAGTCGGTCCCGGCGGGCGACATCGCCGCCGTCACCAAGATTTCCGCCGTTACGGGAGATACCCTCTGCGCGCCGGACCGCATTGTCACCATCGACCCGCCGGTTTTTCCAAAGCCAACGCTTTCGATGGCGATTTCGGTCACCGCAAAAGGCGATGAGAGCAAAATTGCCCAGGGCCTGCACCGCCTGATCGAAGAAGACCCCACCCTCTCGTTCGAGCAAAACAGCGAGACGCACGAGCAGATCCTCTCGGGGCTTGGCGAGCAGCACTTGGATGTGGCGATGAGCAAACTCAAAAATAAATTTGGAGTGGAAGCGGCGTTGCGTGCGCCCAAAATTGCCTACCGGGAAACCATCCGCAAGAAAGTCAAGGCCGAGGGCAAATACAAAAAACAGACCGGCGGGCATGGGCAATACGGCCATGTCTGGATTGAATTTGAACCCTGTGACGGCGACGACCTCGTATTCGAGGAAAAGGTGGTCGGCGGCGTGGTGCCCAGAGGTTTCTTCCCGGCGGTTGAAAAGGGCCTGCGCGACAGCGTGCTGCGGGGCGTGCTGGCCAAATACCCGGTGGTGGGACTCAAGGCGACGCTTGTGGACGGTTCCTACCATCCCGTGGACTCTTCGGAAATGTCGTTTAAAACGGCGGCTTCGCTCGCCTATAAAAATGGTCTGGCGCAGGCATCCCCCG
>CATNEU010000180.1 GCA_950097605.1 uncultured Oscillospiraceae bacterium
CCACAGCTTGCCCAACGGGTTGTGCGGGTTACAGAGGACCATTAACGTGGTCTGCGGGTCTGCGAGCTTATGTTCTAAATCCGCAAAATCAATACTGTATTTGTATCCGTCGTATTGCAGCGGGCTTTGAAGAACCTGCCGGCCATTGTTCACGATGGAACCAGCAAAGATGTTGTAGACCGGCGTTTGGATCAAAACCTTTTCCGCCGGGGTTGTGAGCTTGCGCACCATGCTGGAAATGGCGGGCACAACGCCCGTGCAGAACACCAGCCAATCCTTTTCCATTGCAAAGCCGTGCCGGTCCCGCCACCAGTCGACATATGCCTGCCCCCATGCGTCGGGGACAGTGTTATATCCGAACACCCCGTGGGCGGCGCGCGCCGCAATGGCCGCTTTGATTTCCGGCGCGGTCTCAAAATCCATGTCGGCCACCCACATCGGCAGCTCGTTTTCGGCCACATCCCATTTCAGGGAATTTGTATGCCGCCGGTCAACCGGCGTATCAAAATCATAAATCAAGCGCACCCCTCCAAACTGTTTTTTAACTCTTTCACGGTCTTAGCTCACAGAAAAGGGGACGGTTATATCGCCGGCCCCAAGCACCTCCCCGGGAGAAGGCGCCTGGTGCGTCGAGGCGCTTTCGGCCTTTACCGGCGCTGATGAAGAGAAGGGCGCGTAAGCCGCTTCTATTCGGATTTCGCCACGCAAGTCCGCAATGGCCGCCGCGCCGGAAACAACCTCCCCCAATTCATATAAACCGCTGGCGCCTCCGCATTCTCCATAGAAAATTGCCACGTTGCCCCAGGGCGCATAGTATGCGAGCGTTCCCGCCGGACCCTGCGCCATGGGGGTATCGTTGGTGCCCAGGTTCTCCGGAGGATAGAAAATCTTCTCGCTGCCCGCATAGTCCTCCACCGATACGGAGAGTGGAAGCTGCTGATAAAAAGCATTTGCGGCGGGAGAATCGTTGAGCCGGAACACAATCTCCTCTCTCTGCGCAGCGATGATTCGGATTCTCCTACCGGTATCAACCTGCCCATCATTTCCCGCCTGCGTTGGAACAGATGGGCTGGGGTCGTCCGTTTGCCCGCCGCTCTGCGTCTCCACTGGGGAGGATGGATCGCGAGAGGCTGGGGACTGCCGGTCATTGCCGTTTGTACCGCACGCCGCGAGGGAAAACGCCAGCAACAGGCTGCAAACGAACATCATGACTCGTTTCATTTGCTTTTCCTCCAATCCACGGTTTCTGTTTTACACAAACCATTTCAAAAACACCACTGTTCCAAACAGGGTAAGAATCCCGCCGAACACTTTGTTCATGTATCGAAAACTTCGGCTCCCGGTTTCCTTTTTAATGGCGCAGGTTGCGGCCGACAGGACTCCCGACCAAAGATAGGTCCCCATGAACACGCCGCATACCAGCAAGACCCCGTCCGCCGTCCTTGCCTGCGGGTTATGCACACGCAGCTTCCTTCGCTTCCCGCTTGCAGACAATTCTTGTCTTGCCCGGATCAATCTTGCCCTTCTCGATGATGAGTTCACCGATGGAATCGGCGCGAATGAAGCCGCCCGCCGGGTTTATAACGCTGTCGATCCCGCCGTCAATTTCGGCGTCCACCGTGGAATACTCAAAGGCAAGAGAGGTATGCAGAAGCCGGCAGTTCTTCAACACCAGGTTGTCGATATAGCACAGGCCCTGCAGGCTTTCAATGGTGCAGTTTATAAGCGTCAGGTTCTTTGCGTTCCATCCAAGATACTCGCCGGAGAGGAAGGAGTCGTATACAGTCACGTTTTCGCTGTTCCAGAAAGCATCCTTGGAAAGCAGGCGGGAGCCCCTGATCTCGATATTTTTCGCGCCGTCGAAGGAATAGTTGCCGTACAGCATCAGATCCTCTATGACCATGTTCTCGCTGTTCATGGCAAAGTAATCGCCCTTTGCCGTCACATGCTCGATGGAAACACCCTCGCAGTGCCACAGCGTTTCCTCTGCGCCTGCGAAGGTCACATTTTTCAGCGCCACATCATGGCAGCGACGAAAATTCTTCGGCGCTTCAATGGCCGAATCCTCCACGCGGATGTGATCGGTATACCAGACGCCGGCCCTGCCCATCTCAAACCAGGTGCAGTTTTTGACGGTGATGTTCTTGGCGTACCAAAGTGGGTATTTCCACTTGAACATACTGCCGAGCAGCTCGATGTTGCGGCTCTCTTTCAGCGGCGATTCCCCTTCCGCAAAAATGCTGTCGGTTATTCTCAGATCCCGCCCTTGGAAGAGGGCGCGCTCACCGGTTAAATAAGCCCGGTGGACTTCTTTTCTCTGGCTCATGTTCTGTTCCTCCTGTCGTTTTTCCTAGTAGGGCTTTGGTCTTTGCTTTATAACGGATTCTGTTTTTGCAGCGTAAAGAGGAGATAGTCGAGACAGTCGATTCTCTTTTGCGACCCATGCAGATCGTCCAGCAGGCTGCGGCGATGCCTCTCCAGCAGTTTAGCCCCCATCGCCTGTTTTCCGCTGTGCAGATCGTCCATGAAAGTCTGTATGGTTGCCTCATCACAGCCTGCGTCCTTCAGATTTTGAACGATGTCCTCCTCGCAGCGATACGCGCTCATCTTTTCACTCCTCTAACACGGATACGCACGCTGTCCGTTGTATTTTTCGGCGCCGATCAGAACCTTCTTGTTGCCCCATCCTTCGAGCACAGGGTTGTTCGCCACGGCGCTGCGAAACTCCTCGGAATCGTCAAAGCGGCCTACCGGCGTGTATTCCCCGGAGACCACCGCGTCCCCATAGAACGGGACGATTCGGTTGGGCTCTGCATAATAGACGGCCCCCGCCTGCTCTGCCGTCACACGCTCTGGATTCCCGGGATTTTCATAGCGGCAGGGGATGTCGTAATGCTGCATGACCTCCCAGTCGTCATAACCCTCGTAGTTGTCAATGGGCAGCCGCCAATCCGCCGTACCCACATGACGGGCGATTGCGGCTGCGGTATCGGTATCGTACAGGTGCACCGTAATAAGATTCTTTTTTGCATTTCATGCACGCCTTTCTCGGTATTCCGGTTTGATTTTATTGTAACAGCGGCAGCAATAAATAACAAATACTTATATCGGATACGTTCCCATGCTTTACAGGCATAGACATTCGTGCTATACTGCGGTCATATGAGAGGAGGCCCCATCAATGGAATTGCGTGTTTTACAATACTTTTTAGCCGTTACCCGGGAGCAAAGCATCTCCGGCGCCGCCGAGGCGCTGCACCTTTCCCAGCCTACGCTGTCCAGACAGCTTAGGGATATGGAGGAAGAACTGGGCAAGCGGCTTTTCATCCGCAGCAATCGCAAAATAACACTGACCGAGGAGGGAATGATTCTGCGCAAGCGCGCGGAGGAGATCACCGAGCTCGTCAAAAAGGCTCAGGACGAAATTTCCATGTCCGACGAAACGATAGCAGGGGATATTACCGTCGGCGCCGGGGAAACCGACGGCGTCCGCTGTCTCGTGCGGGCGGTCCGCTCCCTGCAAGCGGAGTATCCGCTGGTTCATTTTCATATCATCAGCGGCGACAAAACGTCTGTGCTCGAAAACCTTGACCAAGGGCTGATCGACTTTGCATTGCTGTTCGGCAAAATTGATTCCACGAAGTACGAGCGCTTGCCGCTGCCCTGCGAAGACGCCTATGGGGTCATGATGCGCAAGGATGATCCGCTTGCCGGTCGGGATGTCATTGCGCCAGAGGATTTGTGGGGCAAGCCACTAATCCTCTCAAGGCAGATGCGCAAGGATTCGCACATACAAACGCTATTGGGCTGCACAGAAGATAAGCTGCATATCGCCGCCACCTACAATCTCTTGTTTAACGGTTCGCTTATGGTGGACGAGGGCATCGGATACGCGATCTGTTTGGACCGGATTATCAATGTAACCGGCAACAGCAGTCTTTGTTTTAAGCCGCTGTCCAATCCAATCGAGATGGAAATGTGTCTCGCCTGGAAGAAATATCAGGTGTTCACAAAGGCGAACGAGAGGTTTCTG
>CATNEU010000181.1 GCA_950097605.1 uncultured Oscillospiraceae bacterium
CAAGCCGCGACAGGCTCTTTCTTTTTGGCTTAGTTCTCCTTAACCTACTGATTCATCTTTCTTTTTATTTGTCGCTCAGGCCGCGACGGGCCCATCCTTTTTGACAGACAAAAAGGATGCAAAAATCTGGTTAAGGGGTGCCGCTACCTTCCTCCATTTGACCCTATGCCGTATTCGGATAGGCAAAGGGCGAGAACGCAGCGGTCGCAGGAAGTGCGGTGCCGGGTCGGAAGACGCGCCCCTTAACAATCCCCCAACCGTGCCCAAGCGAGGATGTTTTCAGAAGGTTCCCTGCAAGGGAGGGGACATTTGGTTCGTTCCCCTCTTTTGCAGCAAGCATTCTTGAAACCTGCCTAGCTTCCCTCCTGGAACGGGGATCGTTAAGGGGGCAGGCCCGCGACCCTGCACCAGACTTCCTGCGACCATAGCACCGTCGCCCTTTGCTTTGCTGTGTACGGCGTAGAATCAATTGGAGCGGTGCCGTTTGCCCCCTTGACTGAGTTTTTGCATCCTTTTTTCTCACAAAAAAGGATGGGCCTGTCGCGGCCTGAGCGACAAACGAAAAATTAGATGAATCTATAGGTTTAGGTTAAGGAAAATAAAACAAAAAAGGAAGAGCCCGTCGCGGCCTGAGCGACAAGCCAAAAAATAAATGAATCAGAAGGTTAAGGAGAGCAAAGCCCAAAAAACGCCCCCCTTGACCCCGCGCGACAAAAAGATAAGGAAGTGGAGTATGAAAAACCCGTTTGCCTATTCGGCGGATAATAAGCGCTACCACACCTATGATTTCTATTTAAAAAGGACCTTTGGCGCAAAGGTTGCCAAAATACCATTGGATGCGGGGTTCAGTTGCCCGAATATCGACGGGACGAAGGGAACGGGCGGCTGCACCTACTGCTCCGGGCGCGGCAGCGGGGATTTTGCGGGCAATGCCGCCCAGAGTCCGGTGGAGCAGTTTGCCGCCATGCGGGAACGTGCCTGGCGGAAGTGGCCCGGCTGCGAAACCATTGCGTATTTTCAGGCGCACACCAACACCTATGCACCCGTGGCGGTGTTGCGCGATACGTTTGAACCGGTGCTGCGGCAGCCCGGGGTGGTGGGGCTGAGCATCGCCACCCGTCCCGACGCCCTCGAAGAGGATGTGCTGGACTATCTGGCGGAGCTAGCGGGTCGAACCCGTCTCTGTGTGGAGCTGGGCCTGCAATCGGTGCACGAGGCCACAGCCCGGCGCATCAACCGCTGTCACAGCTATGCGGAGTTTTTGCAGGGCCTGCGCCGCCTGCGTGCGCGGGATATTCCGGTCTGTGTGCATCTGATCAACGGGCTGCCCGGCGAAACGCAGGAGATGATGCTTGAGACGGCGCGCGCCGTTTCGGCGCTGGACATCCAGTTTGTTAAAATCCATCTGCTGCATGTGCTGCGCGGAACCCCCATCGAGCGGGAGCTGGCTGCGGGCGCGTTTGAGCTGATGGAGCAGCAGGCGTATGTGGATACCGTCTGCGATCAGTTGGAGCTGCTGCGTCCGGATATTGTCATACAGCGCCTGACCGGCGACGGCGCGCGCGACAGTTTGGTCGGCCCGCTCTGGAGCCTGCGCAAACGGGCGGTGCTGTGTGCAGTTGATAAGGAACTCGCACGCAGAAACAGCTTCCAGGGGCGGCTGTGTGCTTGCGGCGGTCACACTGCTGCAAAGACATGAAAATAGGACGGCAACGCGGATTGTTTTTGGCAGCCGCTCTTTTCAAACATATGTTTATATGGTATGATAAAAGGCAACCGCAATACATACAATGCTTTTTACCGCAGTCTCGTTCGGGCGCTTGCGTTTTGATACGAAGCGCTGTGGTTGGGTTCCCAATAATAAATAAAATGGGCGCTGCGAGGCCGGAAGCGCTTTCGGCGCGTTTCACCAGACCGGTTTGGCTGGCGGCCGCAGGAAAAATAGAAAGGGTGGGGTTTACTGGTGCAGACGAGTTGGCAGGAACGTTTTGTTTCCCTCAGAAAAAAGGTTTTAGAGAAAGAATTTGCAAATATGAACGACCGGCAGAAAGAAGCGGTCTTTCAGGTGAAAGGGCCTTTGCTGATCCTCGCGGGCGCGGGCAGCGGCAAGACCACCGTGCTGGTCAACCGCGTTGCCAATCTCATCAAATACGGCGACGCCTATCAGTCCGCATGGGCGCCCGACACAGTGGGCGAAGCGGATGTTGCTTTTTTGGAGGATACCCTCGCGGGACGCGCGGACGACCCGGAGCGGCTGCGCCGTCTGCTGGCGGTGCGTCCGGCCAAGCCCTGGAACGTGATGGCAATTACCTTTACCAACAAGGCGGCCGGAGAGCTGAAGGAGCGTTTGGCCAACATGCTCGGGGAAGAGGCGCAGGACATTATGGCCAGCACCTTCCACTCGGCCTGCGTGCGGATGCTGCGGCGGGATATCGAACGCCTGGGTTACAACCGCAGTTTCACAATTTACGACGCGGACGACCAGCAGCGCATCGTCAAGGACTGCATCAAAACCCTGAACATAGATGAAAAGATGTTTCCGCCCAAGTCGATGGCGAACGCAATCGGCCGTGCAAAGGACCAGCTCATCACGCCCGAAGCGTTTTCCAAGATGTATGAAAACGAATACCGCATGTCGGTGGTCGCGAAGGTCTATGCAGCTTACCAGCAGAAGTTGCGGCAGGCCGACGCGCTGGATTTCGACGACATCATTATGCTGACGGTCAGGCTGCTGGAGGAAAACCCGGACGTCCTCGAGTACTACCAGAACCGCTACCGCTATATCATGGTGGATGAATACCAGGATACCAACATCGCGCAATACAAGCTGGTCAGCCTGCTTTCGAGCGCGCACCAAAACCTCTGTGTCGTCGGCGACGACGACCAGAGCATCTACCGCTTCCGCGGCGCGACGATTGAAAACATCCTCTGCTTTGAAAGCCAGTTTCCGGGCGCCAAGGTCATCCGCCTGGAGCAGAACTACCGCTCCACCCAGCGGATTCTCGACGCGGCAAACGCCGTGATCTCTCATAATAAAGAGAGAAAGGGCAAAAACCTCTGGACTTCAAATGGGGAGGGCGAGCAGATCATCGTCTACCGTTCGACCGACGATTTTAAAGAAGCGGCGTTTGTCGCGGATACCGTGCTCGACAATGTGGGCGCGGGGGCGAAGTTTTCGGATCACGCGGTGCTCTACCGCAACAATGCCCAATCGAACAACATCGAGCGGTATTTTGTGAAATCCAGTATTCCCTATCGCATCATCGGCGGCCTGCGCTTCTATGAGCGCAAAGAGATCAAGGATATCATCGCCTATTTGAGCGTTTTGAACAACCCGGCCGACACATTGCGCCTCTCGCGCATCATCAACGAGCCAAAGAGAGGCATCGGCGCTGCAACGGTGGCGTCGGCGGCCGAGATCGCCGGTGCATTGGGTATCAGCCTGTTTGAAGTGCTCGAAAACGCGGACGCCTATGCCGCGCTCGCCCGCAAGAGCGCCTCGCTCAAGCAGTTCGCCGGCATGATGCGCGCGTTTATGGACCGGCTGGACAGCGAGCCGATGCATGTCATCGTCAACGAGCTGTTGGAGGAGAGCGGCTATCTACGGACTATAAAGTCGCTTGGAGAAGAGGGGGAGACCCGCCTTGAGAACATCAAGGAGCTAGTTTCCAACATCGTGAAATACGAGCAGGAGAACGAGGAGGCCACGCTCTCCGGCTTCCTCGAGGAGGTGGCGCTGTTCACCGACCTTGACAACTACGATCCCAATACCGACGCCGTGATTCTCATGACCATGCACGCCGCCAAGGGGCTGGAGTTTCCCTATGTATTCATTGTGGGTATGGAGGAGGGAATCTTGCCGGGTATCCGCGCCATTGGAAATGAAGAGGACATTGAGGAAGAACGCCGCCTTGTGTATGTGGGGATCACGCGCGCCAAAAAGCAGCTCTAT
>CATNEU010000182.1 GCA_950097605.1 uncultured Oscillospiraceae bacterium
CTTTGACCTTGCATACAACATCGTTGATACGGTACTGGCCGTTCCCGGCGACATACACGACCTCGCCGGACAGCTCCGGCGGCACCAGACAGCGGTGCTCGATCAATGCGGTCTCGGGGCAGACCGCGTAGATCTGCCCGCCCGAAACAAGATGCCCGACGTTCACCGTCATCGTGACGTCCCAGCGCCTGTTTTCGTCGAGAGCCGAAACGCTGATGCCCTCGCCGATGAATGCGCCGGACGCCGCTTCTATGTCCTTCAGCGGCCTCTCGATGCCGTCGAAAATATTCGAGAGGATGCCCGGGCCGAGCGTAGCGCTCATCGGGCGGCCGGTCGGATACACCGGCTCGCCGGGCTTCAGCCCGGTCGTCACCTCATAGACCTGAATCGTGGTGTATTCGTCGTTGACGCTGATGACCTCGCCTGTCAGGCGCTTGTCGCCGACATACACCATCTCCAGCATGGAAAAGTCCTTGGTGTCCCGCACCTTGACGACAGGACCATTTATAGAATAGATTGTATTCATCTTTTTATATCACCTCAACCACTTTGTTTGCGGTCTCCCCGCCATCCGGTCCGGGATGGGCGCGCGTTACATAATCGACAGGCCGGAGCTTCGGCGGAAATAGGCGCGCTCATCGGCGAGCAGCGAATCGAACGACTCGTCGATTACGACGCCCTTTTCATAGCACAACAGCTTAAACCCGCCGAGCTGGATATCCTGCGCCGCCTCCACCTTGCAGGGAAAGCCGGCCGCTTTTTTCAGCGCGTCCGCAAACGCAAGGTCCTTTTCCCGCACGCAAACGGTCCACTCGCCAATGCCGCCGCTCGCCGCCGCCTTGCGGACGCCGTCCGCCAGATACTGGGAGTAGGCCGGGCTTTCCGTGAATGCGCCCAGCTTCGCCGCCACGCCGTCGAACACGCTGCGCATCAGCTCGGAACGCACCGTAAGCAGGTCCTGCCGCAGCTCGAGCTCCTTTTTGGAGACCCTGCGCAGGTTCTCCGCCTTGATCTCGGCAATTTTCTGCTGGATCAGCGTATAGGCCTGGCTCAGCACGGCATTGTCCGCACGGGCGAGTTCTTCTTCTTTATACTGGTCGATCTCCTCGAGACACTTCTGTTTTTTCTTTGTCGCTTCTTTTACGACAACCGCTTCAAACTTTTTAAGTTTATCTTCAAATACTGACATAAGCTCACGCACCTCAAATTTTCACTCCGATGGCCTCGCGGACATATCTGGTGATCGAATCGCCGATCATGCCCGCGCCGTGCCGGTCGGGGATTTCAGCAATCAGCGGACGCCTGCGGTTGAGCTTGAGCTCATAGACCAGCTCCGGACAGAGCTTGATCAACTTGTCGGTCATCAGCACAACGCCGATTTCCTCGTCCTCGCAGGCCTTTTCCAACGCCTTCTGCACCTCGTCGGCCTCATGGATCACAACGCCTTCGATTCCCGCGAGGCGCAGGCCGACGCAGGTGTCTACATTATCGCTAATCAAGAAGAATTTCATCTGGAACCTCCCCTGCCTTCCTGCCTCATCTCGCAGCCGCCCGTTTTTCCAAACAAATGGGGCGGCCCCAAGGACGGCGCGCGCCGGAGGGCCGCCCCGCCCGCCAAAAACAACGATTGCGGAAGCGCAGACGCGCCCCCACAACCGGCGTTTTCGATCCTCCAGCCGGATTCCCCCTCCCGCAACGTCCGTACGGGCGGCAGAACCACGGCCAAATCGGATTACAGTTTTGTGAAGATCAGGATGGCAACCAGCAGGCCATACAGCGCAACGGCTTCGCCGAGCGCCACAAAGATGATGGATTTACCAAACAGCTTCGGATTTTCGCCAATCGCGCCGATTGCCGCCGGAGCCGCCGCCGCAACGGCGATACCCGCACCGATGCAGGACAGGCCGACCGCAAGCGCCATCGAGAGATAGCCCATGCCGGCGGCACCCGTGGCGGCGACGGCAGTGGTGGTTTCACCGGCGGCCGATACAAAACCGCCAACCGGCAGGATGATGGCGAGCAGGCAGATGCCGAAGAACGCACAGAGATTGAACGCCATGGCATGTCTTGCTTTTTTACCGGTCGAAACGCCTTTGTAAAGCGGCACCAGGGGGATCATCAGAAGGGCCACGGCAATTAACGGCAGAACAAAAAGTAACATAGAAAAAACCTCCAATAAACTCAATCTTTTCAAAGGGCTCTAAAAGCGCGCTTGTAAACAGGCGCCGGATGTATGTGGACCCCGCCCGCGGGCAGGGAGTGCAAACAAACATGTCTGCACCGGATTACTCCGTTTCCTCGTTGCCGTATTGAATGGCGATTGGAGCAAACTCTTTGCCCTCGCCCTCGTAAAAACGGCTGAAAATTTCGTAGAATTCAAGACGCAGGACCTGGATGCCTACAATCAGACCCTCCATGCCCATGACAAACAGGTTGCCGACGACCATGACCACCGGGCTTGCGCTAGCAAACGTTGACGACAGGGTCATCACGACGAGCATCATGCCCGCGTGGCTCAGCACAAAACCGCCGATACGCAAAAAGGACATGGTGTTGGTCAAAAAGCTCAACACAATCTCAAACAGCTCGAAGAAGTTCTCGCTGATGTATTCGCCCCATTTGATCTTTTCGGTTTTCTTGGTGCGGCGTTTTGCAAAGTCCCCGAGCGGGCCTTGCAGGAAAATCAGGATCAGCGGCAAAACGATGCACAGCGCGATAACCACGGGATGAAAGATGTTGGTGCCCAGGAAGAAAAGACCGGCGCCAACCAGCGTGGTTCCATAGAGCACCAGTCCCGCGATGCCGTTTTGCCCAAACACCGCCCGCGTGTAATCCTTACATCGGAAACCGCAGAAGATGTTGAACAGCATTGAAACCAGGATCACCACGACGCCAATGACAATCGAGGCAATTAGAATCATGTTGATCGCGCCCGCGTCGAGCACCTCAATGGGCTTTTCCTCCAGCCCAAACAGGTTTTGATACAGCGGGTCGAGCAGATGCTCGTTGCCGAACACCGAGCCGTACACGCAGCCGAACACAGCGGAGGAAAGGCCGATCCTCGTTAAGATCTTGCCGAAATTCATCTTCTTCCACCTGGTCAGGACCAGGCCGAGGACCATGATGACCAGGCCCTGTCCCAGGTCGCCGAACATGATGCCGAACAGCAGCGTATAGGTGATCGCCACAAACGGCGTGGGGTCGATGTCGGTTGGGGAAGGCAGGCCGTACATCGCAACAAACTGCTCAAACGGCCTGGAGAACCAACCGTTTTTGAGCTTCACGGGCGGCTCGAACCGCGCGTCCGCATCCGGCGGCTGCGCAAACGCCTCGACGTTTTTCACCTGCTCAACCGACTGGATAAACGCCTGCGCCTCGTTTTCCGGCACAAAGCCAACCATATAGAACTTGCCGTCGAGCACCGAAACACATTTTCGCAGCTCAAAACAGTCGCTGAGGAATTTGATTTTGGAATACACCATGGCAAAATTGTCGCGGTTTGCGTCGGTAATCACCTTGATCTGCGCATAGATCCCGTCCAGCTCCCGCTTTAAATCCTCCAGGGTGGCCGTGATGCTGGTTTTGGCCTGATCGGTCGGGCCGTGCGCGAAATCCGGTACCCAGATACGCTCGAAGTACAGCGAGGAGAACAGGTTGTCGATCTCGGCCGCACTCCGGCTCGGGGCGAAATACACGCCCCAGTAATAGTTGTTATCGTTGTCAAAAGAGAAAAACAAAAAGTCCCGGTCGCCATAGTAGGAGAGCTTTTGGTAGCTGTCCGCCGGCAGGCGGCCGAAGCGCACCTTGATATACTTCATACTGAAGATATCGTCGAAACTCACGTTGAGGCCCTGCAGATGGTTAATCTGAATCAACGCCTGCTCATACTGCGCAATGTCCTCTTTGAGCTTTCTCTTCTTCACGCGCAACTCCGAAAGCGACTGCTCGGTCG
>CATNEU010000183.1 GCA_950097605.1 uncultured Oscillospiraceae bacterium
TCGTTCCTTCAGCAGATCGTCGTCGATCAGCTCGCCCGCGCGGGTGTCCACCAGCAGCATCTTACCGGGGCGCAGACGGTCCTTTTTGACAATGCGGTCGGCCGGGATATCCAGCACACCGACCTCCGACGAGAGAATCAGCGTATCGTCGCTCGTAATATAGTACCGCGAGGGGCGCAGGCCGTTGCGGTCAAGAACCGCCCCGACCACGTCGCCGTCGCTGAACAGGATCGAGGCCGGCCCGTCCCAGGGCTCCATCATCGTTGCATAATACTGGTAAAAGTCCCGTTTGGACCGGCTGATGTTCTGGTCGTTGTTCCAGGGCTCCGGAATTGTAATCATCACGGCCAACGGCAGGTCCATCCCGCTCATGAGCAAAAACTCCAGCGTGTTGTCAAGCATGGACGAGTCGGAGCCCTCGGTGTTCACAATCGGCAGCACCTTGTGCATATCGCCCTTGAGCGAATCCGAGGATAGGGTTTCCTCTCTGGCGAGCATGAGGTCGGCGTTGCCGCGGATTGTGTTGATTTCGCCGTTGTGCAGGATCATCCGGTTGGGATGCGCACGGCGCCAGCTCGGGTTGGTGTTGGTGCTGAACCGGGAGTGGACAAGCCCCAGCGCGGACGCAAAGTCCGGGTCGGACAGGTCCGCATAGAACCGGCCAAGCTCACTGACGAGGAACATGCCCTTATAGACAATGGTGCGGCTCGAAAGCGAAACAACATAGGTGTTCTCGTTTCCCTGCTCAAATACCCGGCGCACCACATAGAGCCGCCGGTCAAAATCGAGACCTCTCGCCGTGTCGCGGGGACGTTTCACAAAGCCCTGCCAGATGCTCGGCATGCAGTCCGCCGCCTTCTGTCCCAATATTTCCGGATGGGTGGGCACCTCACGCCAGCCCAAAAACTCCAGCCCTTCCTTTTGCACGATGATCTCAAACATCTTTTTGGCCTGGCCGCGCTGCAGCTCGTTCTGCGGAAAGAAGAACATGCCCACGCCATAGTCGCGCTCGCCGCCCAGCCGAATATCCAGCTCACCGGCAACCCGCGCAAAGAATTTGTGCGGGATCTGCGTCATAATGCCGACGCCGTCGCCGGTTTTTCCCTCGGCGTCCTTGCCCGCGCGGTGCTCCAGATTCTCCACGATGCGGATGGCGTCCACAACCGTCTGATGGGTTTTCACGCCCTTCATATTGACAACGGCGCCGATGCCGCAGTTGTCGTGCTCAAACCGCGGGTCGTACAGCCCCGTGGGCTTTCCGCCCTCTCTCCTCCACCTCTGGCTCATAAACCTTCATCCTTTCCACAGATCTCCTAATTCCCAAACTACAGTGTCAACCGGCCGATAGGCCGCACTTTTTCTGCCCGTAAACCAAAAGGGGCCCTCAAAAGCAAACGGAATGCATCCGTTTCTTTTTGAAGAACCCCTTTGTTCCCGGAAATACAGCCGGCAGCCGGCTGTATTCCTGTATTCCTTTTTCCTGCCGTAAACCGGCGAAACGCCGCCGTGTTCCGGCTGTCCTGATAGAACCTTACGCACTACAGTATAGCACAACCCAAACGCGAATTCCAGAGAAAATTATTGTCTTTTTCTATTTTTATCAAAACCGTTTTCGTGCTAAACAAGCCTCGCACTGCGCAGCGGCTATTTTTTTATTTCTTCACATCCAGTCCCAAAATCTCTCCCAGCCGGTGCACAATGCTGTTGTGCGCAAGCACGAGGATCTTATCTCCCCTTTGCAGCTCCACGTTGCCGCGCGGGATCAAAAGCTCTTCACCGCGTATAATGCTCACAACGATGCAGTCCTCCGGCAGCCGGATCTTCGCGAGCTTTTTTCCGTGAAACCGGAAATTGCCCGGCAGCGTGATCTCACTGATACAGGATTCGCCGTTTCCCAGCGTCATCACCGATTTAATCGCGGCGTTGTCCACCTCGCGCTCGAGAAGCATCGCGATGTTCAACGTGCTGCTGATCACAATATCCACCCCAAGCTGCTTGAGCACCGCGGCGTTTTTGGGGTTGTTGACCTTCGCGACCACCTTGGGCACGTCAAACTTTTTCTTGGCAAGCTGGCAGGCGATCAGGTTGTTCTCGTCCTGTCCCGTCACGCTGATCAGCACCTGCGCCTCCGGCAGGTCCGCCGCTTCCAGCACATCAATCGTCGTGCCATCCCCGCAGATAATCGGAATATCCAAATCGTTTGCCAGCCGGTGGCAAACGCCTTTATCCGCCTCGATCAGGCTGGGCTCGTGCCCGTGTTCGATCAGCGTCTTGGTCAGATAATACCCAACCTTGCCGCCGCCCACTACTACAACTTTCATGCAACAGCCCTCCTGTTTTCACCCTGCAAAGTTTTTGCGCCATGCGCGGCTCAGTCGATCGCCTTTGCAATCACAATGCGGTCGGTCGGCAGCAACTTGCAGTCCTTGGCGCCGACCAGCGTCATACTGTCGTCGCCGTGCATCACTGCGAACACAGCTTCGCCCTCCTCCAGCCGCACCTGGCTGGCGCGCCGGCCAATATAGCCCTTCGGCACCTGCACCGTCACAAAATTGACTGTGTTGGAATCCAGCGTCAGGTTTTTGCCCCTGGCATGCCTTGTGATCGCCGAGCAGACCGCCGCAACCGTCAGGTTGGTCGGGCAAATGGTATGCAGACCAAAGTGCGAAAACACGTTTTCCCGCTTGGGGTCATAAATCCGCGTCAAAACCGTGCGCACATGAAAAATTTCCCGGGCAAGCTGGCTCACCATGATATTGACGTTGTCGTCCTGCGTAACGGCGGCAAGCGCATCGCAGTTTTCAATGCCCGCCTTGCGCAGCACATCCTGGTCGATCGGCACGCCAATCACCGTGAAGCCGTCGAAGTCCTCGTCCAAATAGTCGAAATGCCGCTCGATGTTGTCCACCACCGATACGTCATGGCCCTGTTTCGCCAGAATACTCGCAAGCCGCGAGCCCACTTTGCCGCAGCCCACCACCAGTATGTTCATGCGTCATCCTCCTATAAATTCCCCTGCACCCCATTCTCTGTTCCGGCAGCCATATAGGGTGTGGGGAAGCAGCGCGGCCACAATGCCGCGCCATCGCCCGTCCGGCGCTTCACAGATACAATCATACACCAAAAAAAATATTTTGCAAGACTCCGCCGCAAAACAGATATGCCAAGACGGAAGGCGGCGGAAAACGCCGTCTTCCCGGCAGGCGCCGCCATATGCTATTCTTTCCAAAATCACTAACCAAATGTGCGCGGGCGACATATTCTATAGAAGGAAACCGCTATCCCGCCGGCTGCTGCCTGTGCGTGGGCAGCGGTCAGAAAGGAGACCGCAAAAATGGCGCCGCTTCAAATACGAGACGACTTTATTAAGACGGGCACCAAGGCCCGCCCGGGAGACCGGCACGATAAAAAATGGATTGTGATTCACGAGACCGGCAACACCAAACCGGGTTCGGACGCGCAGAGCCACGCAGCCTACATAAAGGATTTAGCGCTTCAAAACGAACTCTACCTCTCCTGGCATTACACCGTGGACGACCACGCCGTCTACCACCACATCCCCGACGACGAGGTCGCCTGGCACGCGGGCGACGGCAGAAAAGACGATGGTGGCAACCTCTCGGGCATTGGGGTGGAAATCTGCGTGAATCCCGAATGTGATTACGAGAAGGCGCTGCGCACCGCCGCACAACTGACCGCACAGCTCATGCGCGCGCACGGCATCCCCATTGAAAACGTCCGGCAGCACCACGATTTCAGCGGGCGGGACTGTCCCGAGCGTTTGCGGCGGGAGGGCCGGTGGGAAGATTTTCTGGCTATGTGCCGGAGCGGCAAAGCCGCCGCGGCGGAGAAGCATCCACAGCCCGCGCAACGGCGCGCATTCGCCGCGGGCGACGCCGTCCGGCTCTCCGGCACGCTCTATGCCGATTCGCAGGGCACCGTGCC
>CATNEU010000184.1 GCA_950097605.1 uncultured Oscillospiraceae bacterium
GGGATGGAGAACGTGCGGGTCGATTCCTATGGCGGCCTGCTGGTGGATTATGTGCGTAAACAGGGCGCGCAGGCCATTGTAAAGGGGCTGCGCGCGATGTCCGATTTTGAATATGAGTTCCAGATGTCTCTGACCAATAAAAAATTAAACCCCGAGGCCGAAACGGTGTTTTTGACCACCAGCGCGGAGAATATGTATCTGAGTTCGAGCATCGTCAAGCAGGTGGCGCACCTCGGCGGCGACATTTCGGACTTTGTACCGTCTGAAATTTTGGAGGACATCCGCGAGCGGCTCTGCCAGCCGCAATAAACGCCGGCGCCGCCGGAAAACACAATGAGGAAGGTGTAATGCATGAATATCGACGATATACTGATTAAAATGGAAGACCTGCTGGAGGGCACCTGGAACGTGCCGTTTTCCGGCGGCAAGCAAGCTGTGGACGCCGACGCGCTGCGCGACTGCATTGACGATATCAAGTTGAACCTGCCAACCGAGATCAAACAGGCCAAAGCGATTGTCGCGGACCGTTCGGAGATTATCAGCGATGCGAAAAAGGAAGCGGAGGAGATCATCAAAAAGGCTGAGAACCGTGTGCGCTCGATGGTGGCGAACGACGAGATTCTCAAGCAGGCCCAGACCCGCGCAAACGAGATGATCTCGCAGGCACAGGCCAAAACCAACGACATCAAGCGGGCCGCCGACGAATATGTGGACAACCTCATGAAGCGCACCGAGGAACAGGTGGCGAAATCACTGGTGGAGATCAAGGAGGTGCGCCGGGAACTTGTGAGCGTCAAATCCAAGGTACCGGCGGCCAAGAAGGAGACGGCGGAAGCAAAAAAATAATCTGTGTTTCCCCAAACGTTGACGGGATGATGCGGAATGAACAGAAACAGCGGAGAACGGAGCCGCGGCAGAAATGGGCGCTTTCTTTTGGAAGGTGATTCCATTTGGCCGGGCTCCGTTTTGTGTATTTTAATATAGAATATTGTCGTATTATAAGAAAATGGGGATGGTTTCCGGGGATTTGCCGCGTGCGACCACGAGAGAGTTTCCAGTTACAGTAAATTTCTTGAAATTGGACAGGAAAAGGCCTTGAAAAACCGTCCGGGGCGTATTATAATCTAAATAAGTGGTGAATAGTGGGGTCTAGTGGTTGAAATCTTCTGGACGATATACTATAATAGCAATAGAATTGTGATTACAAACTGTAATATTGTGGCGCTATATACAGTTTTAGTCCATACTGGAAGCGGGTGAGGGCGTGTTAATTGGTGAATACGAGCACACGCTCGACGCAAAAGGCCGCATGATCTTTCCTGCAAAGCTCCGGGAGGAGCTGGGAGAGAGTTTTGTGCTGACCCGCGGTCTGGATGGGTGCTTGTTTGTTTATTCTATTTTAGAATGGAAGCTGCTCGAGGAAAAGGTGCGCAGCCTGCCCATGTCCAAAACGCGCGACCTGCAGCGTTTTTTGTTTGCAAGCGCCGTGCAGGTGGAGCCGGACAAACAGGGCCGTATTTTGATTCCCCAGAATCTGCGCCGCCACGCCGGGCTGCAAAAGGACGCCGTTGTAATCGGCGCCTCGGTCCGCGCGGAGATCTGGGACAGGGAGAAATGGGAAACCCTCTGTGAAAACCTCACGGAGGATTCCATTGCACAGACAATGGAGGAGCTGGGCTTCTAAAGCCTGGCCGCCCACAGGAAGGAACAGATTGGTTTGAATTTTCATCATATTTCCGTGTTGCTCGACGAATGCCTGGAGGCGCTCGCCATCAAACCGGCCGGCATTTATGTGGACGGTACGGCGGGCGGCGCGGGGCATTCCTATCATATTGCGTCCCGGCTGGGCCCCGCAGGCAGGCTGATTGCCGTGGACCAGGACCCGGACGCCGTGCAGATCGCCACCGAGCGGCTTGGGGAATTCCCCAGTGCGCAGGTGGTGCAGTCGAACTTTGCAAACATTCCAGAGGTGCTGGATAGACTTGGTATCGGCTGTGTGGACGGTGTGTTGCTGGACCTGGGCGTTTCGTCCCATCAGCTGGATACGCCCGAGAGGGGGTTTTCGTATCAGCACGAGGCGTTTTTGGACATGCGCATGAGCCAATCCGGCCTCAGCGCCTACGATATCGTCAACACCTGGACAGCCGGCGAGCTGACCCGTATCCTGCGGGAATATGGGGAGGAGCGCTATGCCGCGTCGATTGCCAGAGCCATTGAAAGAGCGCGCGCGGAGCAGCCGGTGGAAACCACCACCCAACTGGCGGAGATCATTAAAAGAGGGATGCCGCCCGCCGCCCGCCGGGAGAAAAACCCCGCGCGACGTTCGTTCCAAGCCATCCGCATCGCTGTCAACGGCGAACTGCAAGTGCTGGGCCAGGCGCTCGAACGGGTATTTGACCGGCTTGCACCGGGCGGGCGCTTCGCTGTGATCACCTTCCACTCGCTGGAGGATAGGATTGTTAAGCAGCAGTTTGCGGCGTTTGCCAGAGGCTGCACCTGCCCGCCGGATTTTCCGGTTTGTGTCTGTGGGAAAAAGCCCCGCGGGCATTTGGTGTCGCGTAAACCCATCCTGCCAGGGAAAGAAGAGCTTGCTGTGAACAGCAGAAGCCGCAGCGCGAAGCTGCGCGTGGTGGAAAAGGTCTAGGTTTGATTCTGTCCATACGTAAGGGAAAGGGGAGGAATTTGGTATGCACAAGGAGTCCGGAAACGCGGCATATGACCTGAGCCGGTATGAAACCAAGCCGGCTGAACAACAGCGATTGCCGGAGCAGCCGGAAATCAAGGCGGTTCCGGGGCGTGCGCATGTTGCGAAAAGGCGGTTTGCAAGACTGCAGCTTGCCTGTGCAGTCGCGCTGGTGGCTCTGATCACGGGGCTTTGGATTCAAAGCCAGGTTTCGCTGACCGAAATATCCGCCCAGATCAGTCTGGCAAACAAGGAGTTGACAACCCAGGAAAACATTGCGGCCAATTTGGAAATGCAAATCGAGGCCAAAATGTCTCTGATATCCATTGAAGAATATGCCAAAGACAAGCTTGGCTTGGGCGCGCCCCAGAAGTCTCAAACGGAATATGTCACGGTCTATGAGGGTACGCAGGTGGAAAAACCGGATAACAACGCCGGAAAATCATTTTTCCAGCAGATAAAAGAAGGGTTTGAAAAAATCAAGGAATACCTGAACGGATAAAACAATATTTATTAAAAGGGAAGACAGGGAGTTCAAGAAATTTTCTTGGCTCTTCTTTTTTAAAAGGCTGCGGGACGCCTGCCGGAGCGGCAATATGCCGTTTGTTGCCGCAATCCCTGTGCGCCGTGCGTTTGCAGGGCTTGCGGCCGGATCAAAGTCCCCAGAGCCGGGCCGTCTTGTGCGGCAGCCGGCTCCATCAGTCAAAGGAGGCGTTTGCAATTGGCAAAAAGCAAAACTACGGTCATGAAAAAAAAGATCCTGATAGTAGGTGCTTTGCTTACACTTGCCGGTTTTCTAACGCTGATTGGAAGATTGTACTTATTACAACTTGTAGATGACGGAGGCTATAAACAGCGCGCAATCGACCAGCAGCTCAGGGATACCGTCATCAGTGCCAAGCGGGGTACGATTTTCGACCGCAACATGAAAGCGCTTGCCCGCAGCGCAACGGTCTGGACGGTCTTTTTGTCCCCCAAGGATATTCAGAACGACGAACAACGCGCAACGATTGTCGACGGGCTGTCGGAAATTCTCGGCATCGACAAGGAAACGCTGACGCAGAAGACCAAAAAGAAAAACTACTATGAAATTGTGCAAAAAAAAGTGGAGCTGCCGCAGGCCGAGCAGATCCGCGCCTATATCAACAAGACAAAAGTCAAGGGCATTCACCTGGAAGAGGACTATAAGCGGTATTATCAGGAAAACAACTTTGCCTCCACGGTGATCGGCTTCACCGGCACGGACAATCAAGGC
>CATNEU010000185.1 GCA_950097605.1 uncultured Oscillospiraceae bacterium
CAAAAATGGCGACCTGGAAGGGACTCGAACCCTCGACCTCTAGCGTGACAGGCTAGCGTTCTAACCAGCTGAACTACCAGGCCATATATGGTGGGAACAACAGGGCTCGAACCTGTGACCCTCTGCTTGTAAGGCAGATGCTCTCCCAGCTGAGCTATGCTCCCATACACCGCGCACTTCACAGTGCGAGATTTATTATAAACGAAAAACTGTCTATTGTCAACACTTTTTTTCCTGAATCTCGCAAACTGCGTGGATTTTCCCGGTGAAATCGGCGGAAAACACCTGCCGCGCCAAAATGGGCCCGTTAGGGTGTTTCTCCGGCGCGGGCGCTGTCCGAAAAGATCACGCGGATTTTGGTGCCCACGCCCTCGCGGCTGGTCAGCGTGAGCTTCGCCTGGTATTTTGCAGCAATGTGTTTGACAATCGAAAGGCCCAGCCCCGTGCCGCCGATTTTTCGGCTGCGTCCTTTGTCCACACGGTAAAACCGCTCAAACACCCGTGCCTGGTCGGCGACCGGGATGCCGATGCCGGTGTCCTCCACGGTCAGTACCGCGTCCGTTTTGTCCCGCTTGACGCGCACCTCCACCGATCCGCCCGGCCGGTTGTATTTCACGGCGTTCTCAATCAGGTTGATCGCGAGCTGCCGGATGTCCTCATAAACGGCCTCTACCTGCACGGAAGCGCCCGCCACCCGAACCGAGACGTCCTTTTCCGCGGCCTGCGGCAGCAGATTCTCCGCCACTACGCGGCAAACCTCCAGCAGATCCACAGCCGCACGGGGCTTTTCCGTTTCTCCGCCGGACTCGTAAGAGGCAATTTTAAGAATATCGTCGATGATGCTGGTCATGCGGCCGGCCTCTTTCGTAATCCGCTGCAGGTAGTCCCGCTTCTGTTCCTCGTCCTGCACAATGCCAACTTGCAGAAGCTCCGCAAAGCCCTTGATGGTGGTAATCGGCGTTTTGAGCTCATGTGAGGCGTTGGCGACAAACTCCTCCTTCATGCGGCCAATCTGCCGTTCGTGCGTCACGTCGGTCATCAGCATAACCGCGCCCGCGCGTGCGCCCGTCTCCTTTTTGTCGCTGACCCAGGAGCCGGATACCGGCGTGATGTGGATGGAAAGAATCTCCCCTGTGCCGGCGTCGTAATCGAATACAACGGTCTTCTGCCGCTTGACCGCATCGGTGATCGCGTCCACAATCTGGCGGATATGCGTGAGGTGCAGGATGTTCTTGCCGCGCGTATTGCTGCCGGCATTTAAAAACCGCGCCGCGCTGCTGTTGACCGTGAGCACCTTGAGGTTGGAATCAATGATGACAAGCCCCTGCTCCATGCTGCCCAGCAGGTATTCCAGCTTATTGCGTTCGCCCTCGAGCTGCCGCACCGTGCTCGACATATAGCCGGAAATCGCGTTGATCGAATTGACAATGGGGATCAGCTCCTCGTATTTGGGAAGCGCGCTCTTCTCGCCGCATTTGCCGTCCGCAATCCGCGCAAGGCTTTCTGCAAGCTGATCGAGCGGCGCGAGGATCGAACCGGCGGTCTTTTTGGCGAGCAGCGGCGCAATCGAAAGCGCCGCAAGGATTCCTGCAACCATGGCCGGAAGCATCTGGGAGACGCCGGTCCGCAGGCTGTCCAGCGGCACCGCCATCCGCAGAATACAGTCCTCCGCATACCGCGCGGCGATATAGAGCGTGCGCTGGCCGTTCATTGTCTCCGAAGCCCGTTTGGCGCTGCCGCTGCCGCCGCGCACCGCCTGCTCGACCTCGGGACGGGAGGCGTGGCTGTCCATCCGCGCGGGGTCGGCCTGCGAATCCCCTAGCACCCGCCCGCTGTCCGAAATAAAGGTGATGCGGTTGCCGCCCGAAAGCGCCGCATACCGGCGCGCCAGCGCGTTCCAGTCGCCGGTGGCCGGCGCATCACTTGTGAACACCTCCAGCATCTGGCCCATGCTCCGCTCGGTTTCCCGCTCCTTGGTATAGGATAGAATGTAGGCGGAGAACGCCTCGGATATCACAAGTGCAGCAATGCAAATCAGCATGCAGCGCAGAAAGATCATTTTTTTCATCGGGCTTTCTCTCCTTTTCTTCCTCTTCCCGCCGCAGGGCGGCGCCGCAACAAAAAAGCGGAGGCACACCGGTTATGTCCCCGGCAGACCCCCGCTCGTTATCCTTTAAATTTATAGCCGATGCCGCGTACCGTCTGGATAAAACGCGGGTGCTCCGCCTCGTCTCCGAGCTTCTGCCGCAGGCTGCGGATGTGCATGTCCAGCGTGCGGGTTTCCCCGGCATATTCGTAGCCCCACACCTTGTCGAGCAGCTCATCCCGGCTGAGCACCCGCCCGGCGTTTTCCATCAGGGTACGCAGCAGCGAAAATTCCTTGAGCGTGAGCTCCAACCTAACGCCGCCCAGCGTCGCTTCGTGGCTGTCCACGTCCACACACAGGCCGTCGTGGGTGAGCCTGGACCGAACCGCCGGGCCGCTGTCCGCCCGCCGCAGCACGGCGCGCAGGCGCGCAGTGAGCTCGAGCACGCCGAACGGCTTGGCTATGTAGTCGTCGGCGCCCGCATCGAGGCCCGTCACCTTGTCGACCTCGCTGCTCTTTGCCGTGAGCATAATCACCGGGACATTCCGGGTCGCCTGATCGGCGCGCAGACGTTTCAAAGCGGTGATACCGTCGATTCCAGGCAGCATCACGTCGAGCAGGAACAGCGACGGCGGCCCCGCCTTCACCTTTTCCAGCATCTCCTCCGCCGTCTCGAAGCATTCCACCCCATAGCCGAACGATTCGAGCGTGCAGCGGATCAGCTCTCTAATATTTTCCTCGTCCTCTGTCACATAAATTGTATAGCGCATACCGTCCCTCTTTCAAATGCCTTATGGATCATTGTGCCGCGGGTCCCGCCGTACTGCAAGGCAGGCTCTAGAGAATTTGAATCGACTTGTGCACGCCTGTGAGCGAAAATTCCACCCATTCGCAGATGTTCACGGCGTGGTCGCCGATGCGCTCGAGATACTTGGCAATCATCAGACAGTCGATCGCCTCGTCGGAGCCGTCGCGGTTTTTGGTGACCTCCTCGATCAGCGCGTTTTTGACCTCTTCAAACAGCGCGTCGACCGCGTCGTCGCTTTTCATGACCTGTTTGGCAAGCGTCAAATCGCTTTTGACAAACGACTCGATGCTGCCCCGCACCATGTCCACCGCGGCCGACGCCATCTGCGGAATTTTGACAAACGTGCTCGCGAAGGGCTGGCTTTTAAACCGCAGGCTCAGGTCGGCGATGTCCGCCGCCTGGTCGCCGATGCGTTCCATATCGGTAATCATTTTAAGCGCGGTGGAAATCGCGCGCAAATCGCGCGCCACCGGCTGCTGCAGCATCAGCAGCTTAAGGCAGCGGGTTTCAATGACCTTCTCGAGCGCGTCGATATTTTTATCGTCCTTTATGACCTCCTCGGCCATCTCGTTGTGTCCGGTTTCAAGCGCTTTCACCGATTTGGCAATCGCCTCCTCGACCATAGAACCCATCCGGATCAGTTCTATATGAAGCTGTTCAAGCTCCTTGTCAAATTTGGAACGTACGCTCATCCGCAAATCCACCCTTTCTTTTTAGTATACCGTCCCCTGCTGCGTATTGCAAGGGGTATCCCGCAGTCGGCTTGGCGCGGCATTATCCGAAGCGGCCTGTGATATAGTCCTCCGTGCGCTTGTCGGTGGGCATGGAAAACAGCTTTTCGGTGTCGTTGTACTCGATCATCTCGCCCACCAGGAAAAACGCCGTTTTATCCGAGATACGCGCCGCCTGCTGCATGTTGTGGGTCACGATGACCACCGTGTATTTCGAGCGCAGCTCGCTCATGAGTTCCTCGATCTTCATTGTGGAGATCGGGTCGAGCGCGGAGGTTGGTTCGTCC
>CATNEU010000186.1 GCA_950097605.1 uncultured Oscillospiraceae bacterium
GATGAAACGATATATTGCCCTTTTAACAGCCTTAACAGCCGTTTTTGCAGCCGTTATGATTCCGCTGGATAGGAACCGTGCTGATCAAAATGAAACCAGTGTTTCGAGAAGCAGCGTGACGTCGGAGAACAGCGCCGCTTCGTCCGCGCTGGAGACGGCGGACGTTGGGGAAGCGGATAGCAGTGCGGAAGCGGATAGCAGTGCATCTGAAACGGAAACCGTTTCACCGCATCAGGAAAAAGCCGAGCCGGGCGAAAGTGCGGACGTTGCCGCCAGCCGGAGCACACCGGCCCAGCCGCCGCAAAATTACGCTGCGCCGCAGCCGCCGAAACCGCCGGCGTCTTCGAGTGCGCCGTCGCGGCCTTCCGCCCCCAGCTCCTCGGCCCCGTCCAGCTACAGCAAGCCGGTGCGGCCGCAGCCCGCACCGCCGGCGTCTTCATCTTCCAGGCCGAGCTTGCCAAAGCCGGAATCCTCCCGTCCTGCAAGCTCTAAGCCATCGACCTCCGGCACTGGGAGCAGTGCGCAGTCGTTCGCGGAGCAGGTGGTGAAGCTGGTCAACCAGGAGCGGGCCAAAGCGGGTCTTTCCCCGCTTTCGATCAGCCAGCCGGCGGCGTCGGCGGCGCTGGTCCGGTCCAAAGAAATTGAGGGGGCGTTTTCCCACACCCGGCCCAATGGGAGCAGCTTCAGCACGGCACTCACCGAACAGGGTGTGCGCTATCGAAGCGCTGGCGAAAATATAGCATGGGGACAGAGAACACCCGAGCAGGTTATGGAGGCCTGGATGAACAGTGCCGGGCACAGGGCCAATATCCTCAACGCAAAATTTACGTCGATCGGCGTGGGCTGTTACCGCAATGCGTCGGGCGTATATTACTGGACACAGCTTTTCATTGGATAGGGTTGCGTGTGCTGCAAAGTTTTCGGAACCCCTGACGAGCCTGCCGGCATAGAGTGTAGCAAATACATTCTTTTTGCACTGCATAACCAGTACAAACTGAGCAGGCCATCATCCAGGATCGGCTGATGGAGCCGGGCCGCTTTGCGGCAGCAGACAAAGCGAAGCGCGTCTGCGGGACAGGTATTGTCCCGCCGGCGCGCTTTTTTTGTGGGAGGGGGCCGGAAGGCGGGCGCCGTACCGCGGCTGGGTGCATTGCAGGGAAGACCTTTGAACAGGAGGGGCCCGGCATGAGGACTCGAACGAACGAACAGCTTGCCATGCACGTCGCAAGGGTCACAATCGCGTGGAATCTGATTTTGTCGGTGTATAAATTGATTGCGGGTATATATGCGCATTCGAGCGCGATGCTCTCCGACGCGGTGCACTCCGCGTCGGATGTTTTCAGCACCGTCATCGTGATGATTGGGGTGCGGCTCGCGGCAAAAAAACCGGACCAAGAGCACCCCTATGGACATGAGCGTATGGAGTGCGTGGCCGCACTGCTGTTGGCGGGCATTCTTCTGGCCACTGGCGCCGGCATTGGGTATGCAGGTGTCCGGCATATTTTTTGGGCGGATCAAAATGCCCTGCTGGTTCCCGGCAGAGCGGCCATGCTTGCGGCTGCCGTATCGGTTGCCGTCAAGGAGGCCATGTATTGGTATACGAGGGCTGCGGCAAAGAAAACCGGCTCCGGCGCGTTGATGGCGGACGCATGGCACCACCGTTCGGATGCGCTTTCTTCCGTGGGCAGCTTTGCGGGTATTTTCGGCGCCCGTCTGGGCTTTCCGGTGCTCGACCCGCTTGCGAGCATTCTGATTTGCCTGCTGATCGGCAAAGCCGCCGTCTCGATTGCGCGGGAGGCCATCGACAAGATGACCGACCATGCATGCGACCCGGCGTATAGCGACGCGCTATCCCAGGAGGTTGCGCGCCAAGCGGGCGTGGTGGGGATTGACCGGCTCGATACCAGGCTGTTTGGCGACCGCATCTATGTGGACTTGGAAATTCGGGCGGACGCCGCGTCCACACTTTGCCAGGCGCACGAGGTTGCGCACCGGGTGCATGACGCGGTGGAGGAGCATTTCCCCAAGGTCAAACACTGTATGGTGCATGTCAATCCGGATGAACCGCAATAGAAGGCGCTTTTACGGCCCATGTATGCCAAGCACAGCACAATATTTGACGAAGGATACTTTTATTTTCCATATAGATAAAAATGCAGCACATGAATGTAGAATTTTAGCCATATACAACGAAATGTATGATGAAATATTGTATAACATGAGGGTGCTTCATGCGTTGCTTTTCCGATTTCGCTCTTCTATAATGGAAACATAGAACAGTATACGGTCGATTGCGGCGTTCACCTTGTAAATAGAGACCATTGTTCCATCCGCCGGACACACCGCAGGCAAACGGCGTGCCCGGCGTTTTTGATGAGTCAGTATATGCGTTCCATTTGTTTTGGCGGGACAGGCCGAGTTTTCCTACAAAGGAGGGTAGCTCAGATGGAAACATACAGCCTGCCATCCTGCTGAAACAGTTATGTATTTCAACCGTTCTGCGCTGCAAAAGCACGCCTCCGCTCATCCTCTTCACAGGGCGTTTCAAACGCCTCCTACGGTGTAAAAAACGCTCCTGCTCGGAGACGTGCCGGCAGCGGCGCAAACCAATCGTCACACAAGGACTTTCAACCGAAAGGAGCATGCAACATGCTGGGAAACAAATTCATGCAGCGGGTCAGGAAAAGGCTTCTGCCTTGTATAGTGTCCGCCGCGCTGCTGGCGGGTATGGCGCCTGCAACAGGCGCTTCGGCCACCGGCGCTGGGAACACGCTGCCGGAGCAGGCCGCCGCGCTTTATAACAACAGCTACCGCAGTCTGGCGGACCGCATCACCGACCGCGGTTACGCGCCCACTTCCCTGACGGGGGCCTACCAGGGCATGTTTATCCGCGACACTTCAATCCAGATCATGGCGCACACGGCATATGGAGAGACCGACCTCTCGCGCTCGCTGCTGGACTATCTTTTGAGCTATCATGTGGGCTTCGGGGCGGAGCGCGCCGCGCACGTGATCCCGAACTTCCAGGACGAAGCATATGGCAACAGCTTTATCCCGCTGCGGGGAGACGAGGGGGAACAGCCGCCGGAGGCGTCTCCCTATTACGATTGCCAGGAGGACTTTGGAATCGGGCTGTACCTGATCAACGCGCCGGAGCATGCTGCGGCCACCGGCTTTATCCCGGAGACGGACAGCATCCGTTCTGTGGGTGCCTATCTGACCAAAACAGCCGATACCGACACGGTGCGGGTGAGCATCCGCACCGACGTGCAGGACCCGGATTCCGCCATTGCAAGCACGGCCTATACGTTTGGGGAGACCCCGAACGGCTGGCAGGAGATTCCGTTTGAAAAGGCCGTTTCCGTAACGCCCGGCCAGAAATACTATCTGGTATTGCAGGCCACGGAGGACAGCGGCGGCGTGGTGTGGTACGGCAGCGTCAGCAAGCAGCAGCAAAACTGGCAGAACGGCTACAACTACGACATCCCGGCCTTTGGCGGCTGGGTGGAGCAGGCGCAGTTCCCCGCGTTTCGCATCGGGGACGCGCGCAAGCCGGTGACGGAAGGCTATTTTATTGCGCAAAATGATGCAGCTACGGCGCTGTTCCGTCTGAACGCGCCGGCCAACGGCGGCGGCCAGACGTTTATCCCGCAGACCGACACCGTCCGTTCCGTTAAAGTATTTCTCTCCAAGACCACGGATCAGGACACGGTGGTTGCGAGCATCCGCACCGATATCAACGACCCGGAGTCGGCAATCGCCAGCCAGCGCTATACGTTTGGAGAGAGTCCGAATGGCTGGCAGGAAATTGTATTTGATGAGCCGGTTTCCGTACTACCGGGCGAGAAATACTACCTGACGCTGCAGGCGACGGAAAACAGCGGCAATGTCGTGTGGTTTGGCACCACG
>CATNEU010000187.1 GCA_950097605.1 uncultured Oscillospiraceae bacterium
GGCTTTCGGAAACTCCTTTTGAAACAGCTCCCTGGCTTTGGGGTTTGCAAGCACCTCTCTCACGGTGATCCTGTTGTTTCTCAAATCCATTCTTTCACCTCCCCTTTCAAACACTCTGCTTCAGTATATGAAAGTTTACGGAAAGAAGACAATACCTTTTGTTTCAATCGCCGCACAGGGACACCGTGTTCAGATACAACGCGCCCAAAAATTCGGCGGGCAAGCCCGACGCAATCCATTTGCAGCCGCCGTACAAATCTTCGCACGCGCCGATCCAGTGCGCCGCAGAAGCCAGCAGATACGCCCGGTCGCCCCAAAAACGCTCCCGCAGCAGCGCAAAGTTCTGGGGGGCGCCCGGCCGGTCGAACAGCTCGCGGTAGTTATAATCCTCCGGCGGGCCGATGCGCTCTGCAAGCAGTTCGTTGAACCGTTCCAGCGTATACGCCTCCGCCGGGTCGATTCCCAGCCGTTCGCCGCAGATCTCCGCGCCGCAGAGCAGGGCTTCAAGACAGGTGTAAGAGGGGCTTCCGATATGCTCCCGCAGCACGCGGGTCAGTGCGCCGTCTGCCGACAGTCCGGGGTGCAGCCTGCCGTCCATCGGCGCCTGTGCTTCAAACGCCATGATGCGCCGCATAAAGCGCGCCGCGGGCGCCGCGTCAAGCCCTTCCGGGTCAAATGCATACCGGCATCCGAAGACCCTGCCGAACGCACGCAGCGTATCGAGATATCCCAGTTTTTGATTGCGCCGCATACCCGCCGGCCCAAAGTCCAAAAAAGATCCCAGCGGCCAGGAGGGCCGGATATAGGTGACAAACGGCATCCCCTGGTAGCGCGTATGGGCCGTCTTGCTGGAGATATCCACCGCGACGATCTCTTCCGCGCCCATTTTTACGGCCAGGTCGATGGGCAAGTTGTCGTAATACCCGCCGTCTATGTAGCTCCTGCCTTCGGCTTTCATCACAGGAAACGCCGGAAAGCATGCCGCGGAAGCCAGCAGATAGTCGTGCAGGGCGCCCTCCGGCATCTGCTCCAGCGTGATTTCCAGAGGTTTGAGGGAGGGGAAGGCCACGGCCGGTATACCCAACCGGACGCCCGAGGCCCGCACCTTTTCCTCGTCGATCACCCGTTTCACAAGCTCGACCAGCGGCGTGATGTCCGCGCCGCGGCTGCCGATATACTTTTTGAGAAACGGCCCAAGCTGCCGCAACTGGCCAAACATTGCCTCAATCGAGAGATCCAGGTCGATTCCGCCGTCGATGACCTGATCCACACGGATGGTTTCCCAGAGCTCTTTTGCAAGCGCATAGTCGCCCTGCGCCATCAGCGCGGCGTTGATAGCGCCAATCGAGGTGCCGGTCAGCAGGTCGAACTCCACGCCGCATTCGCGCAGCGCGGTCCACACGCCAAACTCATAGCAGCCGCGCGCGCCGCCGCCCGCCAGCACCACCGCGCGCTTCATGACCGCGCCTCCCGGCCATCCGTGCGCGCTGCGCCGCCCGCAAAGCCTTGGGCCGCGCATAGAAGGGCCTCCCGTTCGTTCGGAAGCTCCCCATCCACCACCAGCGCCAGCAGCCGGTTCAAAGTCTCTCCGATTTGTTTTCCCTGCGGAACGCCCGCCTTCATCAAATCAACGCCGTTCACCGCAAGGTCTTTTAGGCAATAGCACTGGCCTTCCGCAAGAACCTCCGCGAGCACCGCCTCCACCTGGTCGATCCGCCGGAATTTTTCTGCGCGGCGCCAGTCGCTCTGGGCCGCTATGTCGGCGCGCCGCACCTCGAGCATCTGCCGGAAGACCGTTTCCCCCACCCGTCCCAGCCAGCGCTTGACCTGGCGCGGCTTTGGTTCGACCGCATCGTCGTGATGCAGCACAAGTGTCTCAACGGTCTTGGCGGTCGCGTTGTCAAACTTGAGGCGCCGCAGGATTTGGGCCGCCAGCGCCGCGCTGCGCGCCGGATGGCCGTAAAAATGCCCGACGCCCCGTTTATCCAGCGAAAAGCTCGCAGGTTTTCCGATATCGTGTAGCAGCATGGTCAGGCGCAGTTCGGGCACGGGCCGAATCGCCTGCACGCTTGCCGCCGTGTGCGTCCAAACGTCGTACCGGTGGTGGGGATTGCGCTGCGCAAAGCCGATCATCGGCGCGATTTCGGGAACCGGTACACAGAGCACGTCTGCAAACGAAACAAGCTGGTCGAAAACGCCGGGCCCGCACAAAAACCGGCGCAGCTCCATTTGGATGCGCTCGGCCGATATTTCACGCAGGCGCTGTCTTTCCGCGTGCATGGCCTGCGCTGTCCGCGCTTCCACGGCAAAGTCAAACGTCGCGGCAAAGCGCAGCGCGCGCAGGATGCGCAACGCGTCCTCGCCAAATCGTTTGGCGGGGTCCCCCACGCAGCGCACCATGCCGGCCGCCAGGTCCTCTGCGCCGCCGAAGTAGTCCGCGAGGCCGCGCACAGGATGATAGGCCATGGCATTGATTGTAAAATCCCGGCGGCTCAAATCCTCCCGCAGGTCGGTGACAAACGAGACCTCGTCGGGATGGCGGCCGTCGCTGTAAGCGCCGTCGACGCGGTAGGTCGTGATTTCAAACGGCTCGCCGTCCACAACCACCGTCACGGTGCCGTGCTGCAGCCCGGTTTTGATCACATGGAATTCCGGTTCAAAACAGGAAATGGTTTGCGCCGGTTTGGCGGCGGTGCAGATGTCGAAATCATGCGGCGTTCGCCCAAGCAGGCAGTCGCGCACGCAGCCGCCGACGATCCAAGCTTCAAACCCCTTCTGCTCCAGCCGCTCCATCAGCAGCCGGGCGGCGCGGGGCAGCTCAATATGCATCCCATAGCACCTCCTCGTTTATGGACATCACAAGCTGTTCAATTTCTTTCATGTCCGGCCGTTCGGGCAGCGCTGTGTGTTCCCGCGCATAGGCCAGTCTCCTATCATACGCGTCCACCATCTCATAAAATTCCGGCCGGAAGCCGCCGTCCGGCTGTTGATACGCGCCCTGCCGGATGGAAAGCAGCAGCGCTTGCTCCTCCTCCCGATAGGTCACGATTTCCTGCCGCTCGAGGATGTCGAGGCACATCAGATACAGCCGGATCAGATGCATTGCATGCTTGTTCAGATGCCGGTCGTCCTTTTTCCGGTTGCGCTTACCAAGCTGCTCGTAGCTTTTGACAATTTTCTGCAGCCGCGACCACGTCTCCTGGTAGTCCCGCAGCGGAATATGCCGCAAACAGACGTCCGCAAAAATCTCACTCTCCAGCTCGTCGCGCTGCGAAGGGCCGATAGACAGTCGGAAATGTTCCCCGTTTTCCCTGCAGTGCTGCTCGGAAAACGACCGCATCGCAGACACGCAGGTATCCAGAATATGCCGCTCCCTCTCCGCCTGCTGATACCGGTCGCGCGCCAGGGCGTTTTCCAGCCGCCGGAGCTGCTGGCCCGCGTAGCCCCCGAACGAAGCCGCGGCCCGCTTGGATAAAAACAACGAGCCGTTCGCAAGCAGCCTGTCACCCGCCGGGGTGCGGACCAGATAGTGTTCCGGCCGGCAGCCCAACAGCTCGATGGCGCCCGGATTGCAGTCCAGCAGCAGGCCGACCAGTTTGCGGAAGCTGTAGAGCACCGTATCGGTCTCCCGGTCTAAAAACTGTTCAAAGCTTGCGAGCCCGAGCAGTTCCTCGCGCGTGTTGCGCACACAGCCGCGCAGGTCGAGGTCGGAATCCTCCACATGGGTGCCATAGGCTAGGCTTCCGCCCAGCGTTAAAAACAGGATGTTGCGGCCCAGATGCGCGTCGGTACGCAAAAAATCATAGGCTGGTTCCCGCAGACGCGCCTTGATTGCCTCGATCATCTGTCTGTTCTCCCCTATCTCGGTTCAAGCACCTCGGAAACCAGCCGGTTTACAAGGCCG
>CATNEU010000188.1 GCA_950097605.1 uncultured Oscillospiraceae bacterium
CCATCGGCATGCAGATGGTCGCCGAGGCCTGCGAGCACGCGGGGCGCGCGCCGGCGGGCTGCGCCGCGCGGCTGAAAAACGTGCTGCAAAGATATGGGCTGCCGTATGCGGTTTCCGAGGAGCTTGACAGCTACATCGGCCTTTGCGCCAACGACAAAAAGATGGATAAAGACGTGATGCATGTCATCACCATTGCCGGTATTGGAGATGCGCGGATCACCGACATGCGCTTTGAAGCGTTTCGGGATTTTATCCGGCAGGCGTAGGAAGCCGCGCAGCAAACAGCACCCCAACGCATCTATGAAGACCAAATTGAAATATTGATTGCTACAGGAGAGAACCAATGACGATACAGATTACCCCGGGCCGCTTGCGCGGCCGGCTGACAGCGCCCCCTTCCAAAAGCGTCGCCCACAGGATGATTGTTTGTGCCTCGCTGGCGGACGGCGTCAGCGAGGTGTGCGGCGCGGGCGCCTCGCAGGATATCGAAGCAACGGTTGGCGCGATGCGCGCGCTCGGCGCGCGGATCACCGAGGAGGGAGAACGCCTGCGGATTACGGGCATCGGAAAGCCGCCCGCGACCGCGCTGGTGGACTGCTATGAGAGCGGTTCCACACTGCGTTTTTTGATTCCGGTTGCCGCGGCGCTGGGCGTCGAGGCCACTTTTACCGGACGCGGGCGGCTCGGCAAACGGCCGGTGCAGGCAGTGCTTGCACCGATGGCTGAGCGGGGTGTTGGCTCCAACTATCACGGCGACCTGCCCTTCACGCTCCATGGGACGCTCGAACCGGGCGACTATGCAATTGACGCGGGCGTGAGCTCGCAGTTTATCAGCGGGCTGCTGTTTGCGCTGCCAATGCTTGCGGGGGACAGCCGTATTATCGCCCAGGGGAAATTGGAATCCCGGCCGTATATCGAGATCACGACCGCCGTACTCGAGCAGTTCGGCGTACACACGTCGGAAGCGGGTGGCGTCTGGCGGGTGCCGGGCGGACAGAGATACCGTCCCGGCCGGTATACGGTGGAGGGGGACTATTCCGGCGCGGCGTTCTGGATTGCCGCCAACGCGCTCGGCTGCGAGATCACGCTCGACGGCCTGCGGCCCGACAGCGCGCAGGGTGACAAGGCGATTGCGGAGATTGTCCGGCGGATTCTGCCGGATCCAGCGCGCGAAACGGTCATTGATGCATCGAACGTGCCGGACCTGGTGCCGGTGGTTGCGGCGCTTGCAGCCTGCACGCCGGGCACAACCCGGATCGTGGGCGCGGGCAGGCTGCGCATCAAGGAGAGCGACCGGCTCGCCACGGTGTCCGAGCTGCTTGCGCATCTTGGCGGACAGTGCGAGGAGGGGACCGACAGCCTCACCATCACGGGGCAAGCCGCCTTGGACGGCGGCGTAGTGGATAGCCACAACGACCATCGTATTGCAATGTCTGCCGCCGTAGCGGCGATCCGCTGCCGCGCACCCGTGACAATTCTCGGCGCAGAGTGCGTGGCCAAATCCTATCCGCAGTTTTTCGAGGACTATAAAAGAGCAGGGGGAATCGCAGATGTCGTCAACCTGGGGTAATCGCATCAAGCTATCCATATTTGGAGAGTCGCATGGGCCTGCCATCGGCGTGGTGGTCGACGGGCTGCCCGCGGGGCTTCCCATCGACGAGGAGGCGCTCTACGCGCACTGCGCGCGCCGCGTTTCCAAGGACAGCACACTCTCCACGCCGCGCAAAGAGGCCGACCATTTTTCCATCCTTTCGGGCGTATACAGAGAGCGTACGACCGGCGCGCCGCTGGCCGCCGTGATCCGCAACACCAACGTGCGCTCGGCGGATTATAAGGATATCGGGCTGCTGGCCCGTCCCGGCCACGCGGATTTCACGGCGTTCGTCAAATACGCGGGCTGCAGCGACTTTCGCGGCTCGGGGCACTTTTCGGGCCGGCTGACGGCGCCGCTCGTGTTTGCGGGCGGCGTCTGCAAGCAGCTTTTGGAGGAGAAGGGCGTGCGGCTGGGTTCGCATATCTATGCGATTGCCGGTGTTGCCGACACGCCGTTCGACCCGGTTTCGCTCGACGACGGTACGCTCGCAGCCGTCTGTGCCAAGGACTTCGCGGTGCTCGACGATCAAAAGGGCGAGCAGATGAAGGCGAAAATCCGCGCGGCGCGCGACGAGCTGGATTCGGTCGGCGGCATTGTGGAGTGTGCCGCGCTGCACCTGCCTGCGGGCATCGGCGACCCGATGTTCGACGGCCTGGAAAGCGCCGTCAGCAGCATTCTATTTGGAATTCCGGCGGTCAAAGGTGTGGAATTCGGCGCGGGCTTTGCTGCGGCGGGCCTGCGCGGCAGCCAGAACAACGACCCGTTCTATCTCGCGGAGAACGGCGCGGTGAAAACGCGCACCAACCACCACGGCGGCATTTTGGGCGGTATCTCCACTGGTATGCCGCTGATTGTGCGCGCGGCCTTCAAACCGACCCCCTCAATCAGCAGGAAGCAGCAGACCGTGAGCCTCACGGATTCTGCCGAAACGGAGATCGAGGTGAAAGGGCGGCACGACCCGTGTATCGTGGTGCGGGCGGCGGTCTGCGCAGAATCGGCGCTTGCCGTTGCACTTGCGCAGTATCTGTTGTAACACGCGCCGTCTTGCACAAAGGCCGGAGAAAACGATAGGGGAGTAGATAGAATGGATTTACAGCAGTGCAGGGACCGCATCGACGAACTTGATAGGGAACTGGCGGCATTGTTCATCGAGCGCATGGAGACGGTGCAGGACGTGGCGCGCTACAAGCTGGCGCATGGCCTGCCGGTATACCAGCGAGACCGGGAGGACGCGGTGCTGGAGAAGGCCGCGCGCCATGGCGGAGAACGATATGACCGCGAGATGCGCGCGCTGTTTGCAAACATTATGGACATCAGCAAGGCAAGGCAACAGCAGATGATCGGCGCCCGCCTCGAAAACCCGGTGTCCGAGGTGATTGCACAGGGCATGGCGAATGCCGGTCCGATTGATAGGCCCGGCGTCCGCGTGGGATGCCAGGGTGTTGAGGGGGCCTACTCTTCGATTGCGTGCGCCCGGCTGTTTGCGCAGCCCGAAACGGTCTATTACAAACGGTTTGCCGATGTGGTGCGCGCGGTGATGGACGAGGAGGTGGCGTTCGGCGTGTTGCCGATCCAGAACTCTTCGGCGGGCTGCGTGGATGAGGTGTTCGGTCTGCTGCTGCAATACAATCCCTATATCTGCCGTTCGCTGAAGGTGGAGATCCGGCATGCGTTGCTGGCCCGCCCGGAGGTGAAGAGCTTGGCGGAAATTGAGCAGGTGATCTCGCACGAACAGGCGCTTGCGCAGTGCGCCGGCTATCTGGAGAATCACGGCCTGTCCGCGGAGGCGGTGCGCAACACAGCCGTTGCGGCACGCATGGCCGCGGAGGAAAAACAGAAAAAGCTTGCGGCAATCTGCTCGGAGGAAAACGCGGCACGTTATGGACTGCGGATTCTGCAGCGGGATATTCAGGATTTTGACTACAATTTCACCCAGTTTTTATGCATCTGCAAACGCCCGTTGATTTTGCCCGACAGCCGGACAATCAGCCTTTCCTTTTCGGTGGCGAACGAGGTCGGCTCGCTGCACCGCGTGCTGACCACCTTTGCCGTGAACGGCATGAACCTGACCAAAATCGAATCCAGCCCGATCCCGGGGACCGATTTTGAATACCAGTTCACGCTGGACGTGCAGGGGAACCTGCGCGACGAGAAGACCTGTGCGGTGATCTGCGCGCTGAGTGAGATTACGCGGAATTTTCAGTTTTTGGGGAATTATTAGGGTTTGTTTTTGGTGGGTGGACTCCATTTATAAAGATTTATCTGGCTATATACTTGTCGTTTGGGTCGC
>CATNEU010000189.1 GCA_950097605.1 uncultured Oscillospiraceae bacterium
GTAACCACCTCCCGTTTGCGCGTCTGCCAGGCGGAAAGGACGGTTTTCCGACCGGCTTCATTTAAGAAAACCGCCCCGTTTTCCCACCGGTCGAACTGGTCCGGCGGAAGCGCGCGCGTATTGATCAGGGAGAGCACAAAGCGGTCCGCCATGACGGCCCGCAGCTCCTCCATCAGATCCAGCGCAAGCGAGGCCCGGCCTGGCCGGTCCGTATGCAGAAATCCCACAAACGGGTCCAAACCCACCCCTTCCAGCGCAGCCGTGCAATCCCCCGCCAACAGCGTATACACAAAGGACAGCGCGGCGTTGATCGGGTCCAGAGGCGGCCGCCGGGAACGGCCGGTAAAACGGAAATCCTCTTTATTTTGCAGCACCAGCTCGTCGAATACGCAAAAATACTGTTTTGCGGCAGCCCCCTCCAAGCCCCGCAGTTCCTCCATGCTGCCGCCGTCGCCTATTGCCGATAGGGATTGGCCCAAGCTGTCGGCAGCGGATGAGACCGCAGCGCTGTCCACACGCAAAGCATGGTCGCGGACGGCCCGCAAAAGCACCTGCCGGGCATTCCACACCTTCCCCGACAGAAAATACCCGGCAATCTCCCGCGCGGGAACCGGATCGTCCGCCCGGCGGTATTGGGTGCGGCGCAGCAGCACGTTGCCAGTCGTCTTTCCGGCCGCGCGGCACAAAAACTTTCCGCGCGGAGAGAAAAAGGACAAGGCAACATTCCGCTCTGCGCAAGCGCCCATCAGAGCCGGAGACGCCCCTTTATAGCTAAAGCACAGAATGCTTTCCAACGTGTGAAGCGGAAAACGCCCCACGGTGTCCGCTTCCCGCAGAATCACCACGTTTTCCCCGTCCTGGGTCAGATACACGTCCTCCGAAAGGACGAATAAAGTGTTCAGGAGCTTTTGCATGGGGACACCTCCTCTATGGCGGCGCGCAGGTAAGCTTTGGCGTCCGCATGGCGGCGCAGCCCCGGCAGGCACAAATCCTTGAGCGAACAGGCCGAGCAGCGCCTGCCCGGCCCCGGTTTCGGCGTATGCCCCCGCCTTGCAAGCTCGTGCATCTCCCGCAGCATGCCGGCCACGGTGCGGCGCAGCGATTCCGTGAAAGCCACGGGCTCCCGCCGCCTCGGCTCGCCGTAATACAGCGCGCCTTCGCAGATGGTACAGCAGAGCATCTCCTCCAGACAAAGGGCCTGCGCGCAGAGCTGCAGCTCGTCCGCCTGGTGCTCCTTGGGCTTGCCCCGTTTGTACTCCACGGGGTAGGGCCTCCACTTCCCCGGCCTGCCGTGAAGCGGCACGCCGGCTTCGTCTTCGTAAAACTCCACCACATCGCAGGCGCCCGAGATGCCGAGCGTCTCCGAAAAAACGCGCAAATCCCGCAGAATCAGCAGGCCGCCCCGCTTTTCAGAGGAGGCCTCGTGCGCCTTTTCGTGGAGAATATGCCCCTGCGTTGTGCGCAGGTTTTCCGCCCACTGCTGTTCCAAATGGATCAGTGCCCACTGCCGGGGGCAATAGGCATAGTGCTGCAAGCCCGCCAGTTGGAGCCATTGCTCTTCGGGATAGCTCATACCATGCGGGTGCAGGTTACGCCCAGCGGCATCTCGCCCACCGTGACGGTATAGTCCCCATAGGCCCGGGGCATGACAACCCCTTCCTTACGGCTTACTTGCACGGCGTCGAACAGCTTATAGGCGGGGGCGTTGCCCAGCTCGCTTTCGTGCTTGAACACAATCAGCTCCCGCACTGCCATCTTGCCGCGGGCCGCGGAGTGGTCGTGCTCGAACATATTCAGAATTGCCGTCCAGAGCAGTTCCAGGTCCTGTTCGTCAAAGCCGGTCACTTTTCGGGCGAGATTGGCGGAGATATAGCCCTCCGCCCGATAGAGGCCGTAGGGAATGATGTATTTGCGTCCCATTGTGTTGCCCTTGGTTTCGGCGTCCGCCTCGGTGGTGATCGCCACACGGGTGATCGTCACCTCCTGCGGTATTACGGGGTCTACAGAACGTGCAAAGCTCAACTGCACCGGCCCGCGCACCTGCCCGCAGTTTAAAGCGCCCTTGACAAAGGTGGTCATCACGGCGCCAAACGTGCGGATATCGAAAAACTCCCGGCACATAAAGTCCCGCAGCTTCAAATCCAAATCCTTGTCCTTCTTTTTGGCTTCCTTGATGGACTTGTCGTCCGGCTTGACATCCAGCGCGGCAAAGGCTTCGGCATCCGAGCGGTTGAGCGGAACGCCGTCTTTGATATAGATGCGGAAACCGCTCTCGTCCTCCTTCGCCGTCTCCACGAAATTGCGGATTTTCCGCTTCAGGCAGACATCCGTAACCAGCCCATAGCTGCTCTCCGGGTCCACGCGGGGCATGTTGCCGGCGTCCGGGTCGCCGTTGGGGTTGCCGTTTTCCACATCGAATAATATGACAAACTCATACCGGTTTTTGATTGCCTCTGCCATGTCACTTTTCCTCCTTTTTCTCATAGCGCTTGTGCGTCTGGTGATAATAGCCCAATTGGAACGCGCCCTGCTCCGGCAGGGTCAGACGTGCCGGATAGGTTTCGCTGTCCAGAATATCCATCAACTCTGTCATTTGTTTTTCAAAATGAATTCTCATCCCATAGTTTTTGCCGTTGAGTTTTCGAAGGTGTTTTTGCGCCAGATTAACCAATACAGGGAAAATGAAAGCAGGCGTTGCCGAAGCGCCATTGAAATATTGATCCCGTATCGTAGTATTCAGGCTTGTTCTGGCGGCCTTCTTGTCCGGGTCGGCGGGCTTGGAACCAGGATTTGCGGCTTCCTGGATGGCTTCCAATACAGAGAACATCCGCCCCAGCGTATAGGGGACGTTGCGGCTATCTGCTACTAAGGACACATCTAAAACCTCCTCTGGGAAATTCGGATTTTTATTTTTAGAATAATAAGCTTTGAGTATTGCGGCGCGGCCCCGGGTGACCGTATGCTCGGCCCGGATGCGCAGCATAACGCCGTTGAGCAGCGTCGCCGGATAGCGCTGGTTACTCCAGATCGCGCGGAGCAGGTCGCCGGTGAGCTGTTGGGAGGCGGTTTTGTCCCGGGAATTTGGGTTCACCGTCTCGCTCAACAGCGTCCATACGGGCAGATACTCCCATCTGTCATAGGACGGGCGGTCTATTTTCAATCTTTCATAGTGCGCATACAGATTTTTCATAAACTTTTCAAAGGTGTTCACGAGGAAAAAGCGGACCGACAGGCGAGACGCGTTGGGCGCCAGCCCCAGAATATAGAAATTCATATTCGGCTCCAGACAGGTGTTGTCCCACTCAAAACGGTCGCCGTTCGCGATGGCTTCCAGCGCTTTATACACCAGCGCTCCCTTTCCCTCCTCCTGCTCCTCGGGAGAACCGCCCATCATGCCGCCCTTTGCCACTTCCTGATAGGCCGTTTCCCCGCTCTGCGCCCAGCAGACCATTGTGGTGTCACCCGCCACCTGGACGTGGTCCCGGTCGGCCAGCAGATGGTTCAGCGCGGTGGTGTAGGCAAACGCGGCGTATTCCCCAATAGGGGCGTTGAAGTTCTGCTCCCGGTCGTAGGAGCAGAACGCGGGCGCATTGAACGAAACCAGCGCGGCGCCGGACGACTGCGCGTTTTTCACGCCCTTGATGGACGGGTGTATGTTGGGGATACGCGCCTGCTCTCCGGTGACGAGGCATTGCATGGTGTCCCCTTCCCCGCTGTTTCCATAGTGCTTCTCCCACGCGGCGCGGATCTCCGTGTCGTCTAGAACCGGCGCGCCGTCATACCAAAAAACCAGGTTGCCCCCTGTGCACACGTCTTCCCAGCTCTCTTTAAGCAGCGGATGCTCTTTGGCCTGCGCGGGCTGCCAGCCGGCAAAGAACGC
>CATNEU010000190.1 GCA_950097605.1 uncultured Oscillospiraceae bacterium
TTGTCGATCAGGCACACCTGCTGGGCAAGTTCCTCCGGCAGCTCGGGGACGGGCGCGTTTTGCATGGCGTTTCACCGCTTTTCCGTTAGGTGCCGGCGTGCAAAAAAAACCGGCTTGTTTCAGAATATGTAAAAAGTGGGCCGTTCGTGCAGACATCTGGAAGGCCGCAGGAAGAATAGAAAAATACTGGTTGAAAAAATAGACAGGATCGAGAATCGGGTTTTAGCTATTGTGTAGATTTGAACAAAATGAATTGTTTTAATGAATCGATTATGGTACAATTATCCCGAAATATAGGATGCAAACCGGATATGCGCCTGTGCGGAGAAGGAGGGATGTTGGCGCCGCACGGCGCTTCCAAAACACGCCACAACAAGTGTTAAAAGGAGGTTACGAATGGTGAACAACGTGAAGAATCGGCTTTTGAGCATTGTGCTTGCGCTGGCCTTGGTATTGGGCTCCTTACCCCTTATTGCCGGGGCGGACGCAGTGTTTGCAGGAAACGGAACCGAGTCGGACCCCTATCTGATCCAGTCGGCGGCGGACCTGCGCACAATGTCCGAAAAAGTCGGCGGCGACGCCGCGTATGCGGGGGCTCACTATCGCCTGACAGCGGATATCAACCTTGAATCGGTGGAGTTTACCCCGATCGGCAGCGATAGCATGGCCTTTGCGGGTACTCTGGATGGCGACGGCCATGTCATTAAAAACCTGAACATCAACCTGCCCGGCGGAAAGGCCGTTGGCCTGGTGGGAAAGCTCAGCGGCACGGTGAAAAACCTGGGCGTTGAAAGCGGAACCGTGGTCGGCGGCAGCTGGACCGCAGGTATCGCGGGACGCGGCTGGGGCGGCACGGTGATCAACTGCTTTAACAAAGCGACCGTGAAAGGCGTCGACACCGGCGGCATCATCGGCCAGATGAACAGCGGCAGCATCATCAACTGTTACAACCTCGGAGACATTTCGGGTACGGAATCGGTCGGCGGCCTTGCGGGCTACGCGGGCAGCCTGAACATTCCCTCAATCCCGACCCATATCCTCAACAGCTACAGTGCGTCTACTGTCAGCGGCAAGTATGCAGGCGCGGCGGTCGGCTACGCCGATCCCAAGCAGCCGCCTGCGGCTATGACCACGTATTATGACAAGGACGTTTTCTCGGTTGGCATCGGCCAGAATGCGGACGCAGCGCCGGCCGGCGCTGCGGTTGGCAAGACAACCGCAGAGTTCAAAGCGCCTGAGATGGCCGATACGCTCAACGCGGGGCTCGCCGAGGGCTATGACACCTGGAAGAGCAATACCGACGCGAACAAGGGCTATCCGTCCCTCGAAAACGTCTATGCGGTCCTGGTTCCGGGCACCGAAGAGCTGCCCTATGTGATTGAAAATGAAGAGGACCTGTTCCGGATGGCGCAGGATGTGGATGCGGACGAAGCCTATGCATCAGCATATTACCGGCTCGCAGCGGATATCACCCTCACAAGGGATTTCACCCCAATTGGCAAGGTGAACGCGTTCACAGGCGTGCTGGACGGTAAAGGCTTTGCGATTTACAACCTGAACATCAACACCCCGGAGGAGAAAAACGTCGGCCTGTTTGCCCAGCTGAAGGGCACGGTCAAAGACCTTGGCATCGAGAGCGGCATGGTTGCAGGCAAACAGTATGTCGGCGCGCTTGCGGGCTATTCGATGCAGGCGACCGTTTACAACTGTTACAACAAAGCGACAGTCACCGGCGGCGACGCGGGCGGCCTGATCGGCCAGATGAACAGTTCGGCTCTGTACAACAGCTATAACCTCGGCAACGTCGGCGCGGGCACCGAGCAAAGCGTGGGCGGCCTGGCCGGTTACGCGGGCAGCTACACCTTAAAGGGCGAAGTGCCGGCCGTCATTGAAAACTGCTATTCGGCAGGCGTTGTTAAGGCAAAAAAATACGGCGGCGCCGTCATTGGCTACAACGACGACGTGTATCCTACGGAGATCAAAAGCGTATTCTATGATGCCACGCTGACGGAGGCCGGCATGGGCAACAACATTGGAACCGCTTCCGTGCAGGGAAAGAGCACGGAGGAGATGCAGTCGTTTGCCGTTGCGGCCGCGCTCAATTTGGGCAAGACCGGCGCGGCGTGGAACAGTTGGATCCGCGGCGAAAGCGGCTATCCGGAGTTTGGCACGGACGATTCGACCACCGAATTGCAGGATTTCCTGAATCTGCATTTGAACGTCGCGCCCGCCGTTGACGACAACGGCTATCTTGTACTGCCGGAATCGGAGAGCGGACGGTTTACGCTGGAACTCTTCGGTTCGGACAACGAGCAGGTTGTCACGCCGGAGGGCAAGGTTTATACGCCGCTGGTGGATACCGACGTCTATTTGATTTACAAGATTATCGACAGAATGAATCCGGCCGTCAAGAGCATCGCGGACAAAAACACGATTTTCCATATCGACGGTTCCGAGACGCCGACTCAAAACGCCAACGCCTGCCCGAACGTGATTCCGGGCCTGCGCGAATGGGTCGGCGGTGTTGGGAACTTCGTGCTGGGAGACGACGCCAAACTGCTGATCGCGGACGAATCCGCCAGAGCGGGCGCCGAGATGGTGCAGATGTTCTTCAAAGACATGCTGGGACGCGAGCTCGCCATTGCAGTGGGCAACGAACCGGCTGCGGGCGACATTCTGCTGGTATATGACGAATCCCTGCTGCCGGAATTGGGCGACGAGGGATATTATCTCGATATCGGCGACAGCATTACCGTCACAGCGCCGACCAAGATCGGCCTGCAGTACGGCGGTACAACGATTACCCAAATTCTCTATCAGGACGAGACCATGCGCAATGTCCCGAAGGGCAAGGTGCGCGACTATCCGGCTTACGAAGTGCGCAGCCAGCAACTGGAAGTGGGCAGACGGTATATGGACCTCGGCTATGTGGAGGAAATGGCAAAATACATGGCCTGGTTTAAAATGAGCGAGCTGCACATGCATATCAACGAAAACGGCGGCGAATATTCGGCTTCGTTTATTGTGGAGAGCAAGCTCTATCCGGAAATCAACAGAAACAACAAGGAGTATATGTGGACGCAGGACGAATACCGCCAGTTCCAGAAGAACGTCAAGGAATTTGGTATCGACGTTGTCACCGAAATCGACACCCCGGGACACTCGACGGTATTCGGCTATGTGCGCCCCGACCTGGTCAACGGCGCAAGCTTCGATTTGAACAAGTTTGACGAGGTTTACGATTTCGTGTGCAGCTTGTTCGACGAGTTCCTCGACGGCGAGGACCCGGTGTTCCAAAGCTCGGTGTTCCACATCGGCACCGACGAATCGAGCAACTCGGCTGAAAACATGCGCAAATACATCGACGCAATGACGAAATACTGCATGTCCAAGGACAACATCGACGAAGTGCGCTTCTGGGCCAACCTGTCGCTGTATCGTGGAGAGACGCCGGTTACGACCGACGCAACCATGCAGATTTGGGATGCGCGGGACCAATATGCCGACGAGGCGCTCGAGTGGGGGTATAACCTGGTCAACTCCACCTCCTCTAAGATGTATATTGTGCCGGGCAACGGCCCGAACTGGGTCAACTTCACCGACTGGAAGGACCCGGTATGGCTGTATGAAAACTGGAAGAGCGTTTCGGACTTTGATACCTATGGCATCCCTGAGGGCCACGCTTACTATGGCAAATACAACATCCTGCGCGGCCACCCGCAGATCAAGGGCGCCGAGGGATGCATCTGGAACGACAGCGCAAGCGGCTTCTCCGATAGGGATATCTTCGACCGCGCGAAGGACTACAACGTCGTGATCGCAGAAAAGGCCTGGTACGGCGACACCAACCGCTTCGAGTCCGGCGAGGAT
>CATNEU010000191.1 GCA_950097605.1 uncultured Oscillospiraceae bacterium
TATACCTCCAACTGCTTCTGGCTGCCCGATACCTTTGGTTACAGCGCGGCGATTCCACAGATTATGAAGGGCTGTTCTGTTGACTATTTCCTGACCACCAAGCTGGGCTGGAACGACACCAACCGCCTCCCCTATGAAAACTTCTACTGGCAGGGCATCGACGGCACCCGGGTGTTCGTGCATTTTAACGACACCCACTGCTGGCCCGACCCCGCCGGTTTGACCGGCAGGCTCGACGGCCTGTCGCATACCAACTTCATCCGCAACAAAACGGTATCCAAACGCCGCGTGATCGCCTATGGTTTTGGAGACGGCGGCGGCGGCCCGCAATTCGAGATGATCGAGATGGCAAGGCGTTGCAGGGATCTCGACGGCGTGCCGAAAGCAGAGCACCGGCTGGTGGGCGACTTTGTCAAGGAGATCGAGGAAAACGCCGTGGACGCGCCGACTTATACCGGCGAGCTCTACCTGGAGCTGCACCGCGGTACGCTGACCAACCAGCACGTCATTAAGAAAAACAACCGGAAGGCGGAGATCGCGCTGCACAACGCAGAGCTGCTGCTCGTCGCACAGGCCGTTCAAAACGCGGAGGCCGCCGACGGCGGCGCGATCCGCCCGCTGCTGGAAACGCTGCTGGTCAACCAGTTTCACGACATTTTGCCGGGAACCTGCATCGCCCGCGCGCACGACCAGTGCCACCGCGAGATGGCCGAGGTGCTCGCAAAAGCCGACGCCCTTCTCCGCGACACGGTGGCAGCCGCCCCGGCGGACGGCAAAGTCACGTTTGTCAACCCGCTCTCATTCGACCGGCAGGACGTGCTCCGCATTCCGGGCGCACAGGGCAAAACCATCGAGGGCGGCTACCGTGTGCAGCATGTGCACAGCCTGCTGGACGGCGGCCATCTCGCTGTGGCCGGTGTGGCGCTGCCGGCCATGTCCAGCGTCACGCTGCACCTCAAGGACAGCGGCGTAGAATCCTCCCCTTCCGCATTCCTCTATCAGGGAAACACGCTGACAACGCCGTTTGCCAAGGTGGTCTTCAACGAAACCGGCTCGATCGACTCGTTTATCGACACCCGCACAAACCGCGAGCTGCGCGGCGCCGGGCTGCCGCTGAACACCTTCCTTTCCGCGGAGGATGTGCCGCTGGAATGGGACAACTGGGACATCGACGCCGATCTGGCCATGAAAATGAAGCCCGAAACCCGTTTGGTTACAAGGGAGATCGTCTCGGACGGCGCGGTGGAGCTGCGTATCCGCAGCACCTACCGCATCTGCGAACAGTCCAGCCTGCACCAGGATATGGTGTTCTATGCGGACAGTCCGCGTGTGGACTTTGAAACCGTGATCGACTGGCAGGACAAGCACCATTTCCTGAAGACCAGCTTCAACACAACCGTAAAAGCGCCCACGGCGCGGCACGAAATCCAGTTCGGGTATGCCCAGAAGCCAACCACACGCAACAATTCCTATGAACAGGCGATGTTCGAGGTGGTCAACCACAAATACACCGATCTGTCGGAGACACGCTATGGCGTTGCGGTCCTCAACGACTGCAAATACGGCGTATCGGTCGAAGGCTCGGATATCCGGCTTTCGCTGCACAAGGGCGGCTGCCGGCCGGACCCGCGCGGCGATGTGGGCGTGCACAGCTTCACCTATTCGTTCTTGCCGCACGCGGGCGGCTTCAGCGCCGACACGGTCGTTAAGCCCGCCTACGAACTGAATCTGCCCGCCCTGCATTTTGCCGGGGAGGCGCAGATCCTGCCGCTCGCCAGTGTGAACGCCAGCAATGTGATCATAGAGGCCGTCAAGCCCTGCGAAGATGCACAAAAGGCGTTTATCCTGCGGCTTTATGAAGCGGAGGGCACCCATACAAACGCTGTGGTTTCGCTCGGCGTAACGCCCACAGCCGTTACCGAGACCAACATGCTTGAAGAGGATAAACGGGCGCTGCCCGCGAACACCCTGATCGAGCTTTCGTTTACACCCTTTGCAATTAAGACCATCAAAATATCGTATTAAACTGCAGCACATTGCCACGATACGACGTACGTTTCTATGCTCGATAAGTTTTTGCATATAGAGAAAAAGAGAGCGGCCGGTTTATAAACCGGCCGCTCTCTTTTTACCATACAGAAGGGCATGCTCTGCGGTACGGACACGGATCCTAAAATGGCGCATGCGGCTGCTTTGTTTGCGCAGTCCGGATCTCCCACACGCAAAGCAGAGGTTCAAATGCTCCGCATTTGAACCTCTGTCTATAGAAAAAATGTCACACACTGCACATGCCGCCAATTCGCTTGCTTATGCGATGGGTTGCCCGTTCTCGTTGAAACGGACGACTTTCACGCTGCCGTCTTTGCTGATGATAACCGTCTGGTTGTTGCCATAGGCATACTGCTCTTTGCTCTCCACAACGCCGTTCACAACGTATTCCACGCTTGCTATACGGTCGATCCCGTTGACGTTAATCATTTCAAGATTCAGCTCATAATGTTTGCCGTCGGCATAATTATAATTCGTGATATTCTCCAGAACCTCGTCGTAAGCAGGGAAATCTACGCTTCTATAATTGAAGGACACACTTCCTGAACCCTTAAACGAACCATGTTCACCATATGCCCAGAAGCCATTGAAATTCTCAGATAAATCGCCATTTGTTTTGTTGATTTCGGTTATCTGCCGGTTTTTATAGTTGTGCTGATAGAAAGTATACTCGCCGCTCAGCGTTTTAATGGATTCAATATAGACGGAAGGATCCTCCTCAGAATATCCGGGACGATAGGTTGTCTCGCTCAGATTGACCCAGTTGGGCTGGCCGTTTGGACGCATCCGGTAGACTGTGAGAAGCCCCTCCTCATTAAAAAGCCGCTCAAACTGGACGCCCATTCCCTGATAGGTCACGGCGTACTTGCAGTCGGGCCGGTCGATCTGGAGCGTATAGCCTTTCTCGTTGACGCCATTTACAAAATAGCTCTTGCTGCCGTCCTCGTCGCTCAGCACATAGCTGCCGTCCGCTTGGGGATACAGCTTCTGCGTATAATTGCAGGTGACCTTGTCCGCGATATACACCGGGTCTCCAATGTCGTCCTGCAGATTATAGGTAATCTTCAAATCCTCATTTGCAAACTGCACCGCAAGGTTGCCGCTGTAATGATTCACAACGGCTTTCACGCCTTCACCCAGATCCCATTCCGAGGCGCTGCCCCAGTACGCCGAAGCACCCGTGCCCATCTGCCAGCCCATCGGCGCCGTGATGGACGCGTCAACGGCCGCTCCGCTTGCTTGTGCGGGGATCGCTGCGAACATCATGGCCGCTCCGACAACGGCTGCCAAAACTCTTCTGATTCCTTTTCTGGTTTTCATACTCTTTCCTCCTATCAAATAGGCGGCCTTCCTCTATGCAAGCAGGTTCCCCTGTTGTCATGCAAGAGGCTGCCCGTTCTCGTTGAAACGGACGACTTTCACGCTGCCGTCTTTGCTGATGATAACCGTCTGGTTGTTGCCATAGGCATACTGCTCTTTGCTCTCCACAACGCCGTTCACAATGTATTCCACACTTGCTATACGGTCGATCCCGTTGACGTTAATCATTTCAAAATTCAGCTCATATTGTTTGCCGTCGGCATAACTCAAGATGCCCTGCAAGGTCTCACCAATCACAGGAAAGTCTCCACTTTCGTAGATAAATCTCACATTCTCGGTTGATACAAGAGGCCCATGCGTCCCATATGCCATAAAGAGGAATGGGATGCCTTCCGTTAACTGCCGGTTTTTATAGTTGTGCTGATAGAAAGTATACTCGCCGCTCAGCGTTTTAATGGATTCAATATAGACGGAAGGGTCCT
>CATNEU010000192.1 GCA_950097605.1 uncultured Oscillospiraceae bacterium
GGACAGCAGTATGGATAAAACCCTTTGGAATCGCTTCATAGTGAACCTCCTTTGGTTTTTCCCGTCCTTCGGCGTATCCGTTTAGCAAAACATCGGCACCATCCCCTTATTTCATTTGCCAATATTTTAGCATACAATCCATCTATTTTCAATATTTTTATAAAATTTTGGTTATTTGTATGCAATTTGTTGCTTTTGCAAAACAATCCATGGATTAAAAACAAAAATCCCTGCGTGTGCTGCATCGGGTGATGCAGGACACGCAGGGATTCTTCACAGGGGAATCGTGTTAGATGTTGGCTTCGATATGTTTTACGATATCGCCGACAGTCTTGATGTTTTCCACTTCTTCGTCCGGAATTTCGCAGTCGAATTCCTCTTCCAGGGACATCACAAGATCCACAATGTCCAGGGAATCCGCGCCGAGATCGTCGGTGATGTTGGCCTCAAGCGTTACGTTCTCCTCTTCCACATCCAGTTGGTCGCAGAGAATATCTCTCACTTTTTCAAATACCATAACCAGGTTCCTCCTTATGATACAATGTATTGATTAAAGGCTCAAATGTTCCTTTAAAGGCGGTCTTTTTCGTGTCGGCCTGCAATACCGGGCAGGTTACTCCGTAAACGCCCCGATTTTGCGGAATTTCTCATACCGTCTTTCCAGCAGCTCTTCCAAGCGCAAGTCAGACAGCTTGTGCAGCGCCGCGCTGATCGAGTCGGCCATGTTTTCGGCGGTTAACTGCGGGTTTTTGTGCGCGCCGCCGGGCGGCTCCGGAATGATCGTATCCGCGACGCCAAACTCCTTGAGGTCCTCCGCCGTGATGCGCAGCATATTGGCGGTCTCCTTTTCCTTGGAGGCATCTTTCCAAAGGATGCTTGCGGCGCCGCGCGGCGAAATCACCGAATAAATCGCGTTTTCCAGCATGCACAGCTCATCGCAGACACCAAGGCCCAGCGCGCCGCCGCTGCCGCCCTCGCCCAGCACAACCGAAACAACCGGCGTTTTCAGCCGCATCATCTCGAACAAATTGCGGGCAATCGACTCGCCCTCGCCGCGCTCTTCGGCGGCAATGCCGCAGAACGCGCCCGGCGTATCAATAAAGCAGACAACCGGGCGGCCGAACTTCTCGGCCTGTTTCATCAGGCGCAGGGCTTTGCGGTAGCCTTCCGGGTGCGGCATTGCAAAATTCGTGCGCTTGTTTTCCTCAATGCTGCGGCCTTTAACCTGCGCCACAACCGTGACGGGCCGGCCATCGAGCACCGCGATGCCGCCGAGAATAGCGCCATCGTCCCCAAACAGCTTGTCGCCGTGCAGCTCGTAGAACTCCTCAAAGAGCATGGGGATATAGTCGTTGATCGTCGGACGGCCCTTCTGGCGGATGATCTCCATGCGCTCCCACGCAGTCAGTTTACTCATTGCCTGCCACCTCCCGCGCACACATCCGACCTGTGCAGCCGCAGCAGGTTGGAAAGGGTCCGGCGCATCCGCCTGCGCTCCACGATCATATCCACAAAACCGTGCTCGAGCAAAAACTCGGCGGACTGGAAATCGTCCGGCAGGCGCTGCTTAATGGTGCCTTCGATCACGCGGCGGCCCGCAAAGCCCACCAAAACCTTCGGCTCTGCGATCACAATATCCCCCAGAGAGGCAAAACTCGCCGTTACGCCGCCCGTGGTCGGGTCGGTCAGCACGGTTATGTATAAAAGCCCCTGATCCGAGTGCCTTGCAGCCGCGCCCGACGTCTTTGCCATCTGCATCAGCGAGATGATACCCTCCTGCATCCTAGCGCCGCCCGAAGCCGTGAACAGCACGACCGGCAGGCGCTTTTCAGACGCGCGCTCAAAGGCCCTGGTGATCTTCTCGCCCACAACAGAGCCCATTGAAGCCATCATAAACCGCGAATCCATCACACCGATTACGCAGGGCTGCCCCTTGATCGTGCATTCCCCGGTGATCACGGCGTCCCGGAGGCCCGTGGCCTCTTGCAGTTCTTCGATTTTTTTCTCATAGCCCGGGAAACCAATGGGGTTTACGCTCCCCATTTCGCTATCATATTCTATAAAGCTGTCTTTGTCAATAGTCAATTTCAAACGCTCGGGCGCAGTGAGTCTGGCATGGTAGTTGCAGCTTGTGCACACGCGCTGGTTGGCGTCGAAATCCTCCATAAACACAACCGCCTGGCACCTCGGACATTTAAACAGCAGGTTGGAGGGAATGCTGACTTTGCTCTTTCTGTTTTTGCTGCTGTCGTCGTCCAGCCGGACCTTTACAATTTTAAACAGATCTTCTAACAAAGCGTATCGCCTCCTTGCTGTTTTGCCGCCTCCAGTTTTCTATTTAAAAAGCCAATGTCGTAGTTGCCCGCTTCCACGTCGCTGTCCTTGAGCAAATCCAACTGAAAATCTATGTTGGTGTCCACGCCCTCGATTAAAAACTCCGCGAGCGCCCAGCGCATCTTTTTAATTGCCTGGTCCCGGTCGGCGGCGTGCACAATCAGTTTGGCGATCATCGAATCATAGTAGGGCGTAATCTCATATCCCTGGTAGACCGCAGAGTCGATCCGCACGCCGGGGCCGCCCGGCATATGCAGCGCTGTAATTCTGCCCGGAGAAGGCCTGAACCCAAATTGCGGGCTCTCGGCGTTGATCCGGCACTCGATTGCATGGCCGGAGATATGGATATCCTCCTGCGCATAGGGTAGCTTTCTGCCGCACGCAATCAGAATCTGCTCCTTAACAATATCCACGGAGGTCACCAGCTCGGTTATAGGGTGCTCCACCTGGATGCGCGTATTCATTTCCATAAAGTAAAAATTCTCGTCTTTGTCCAATAAAAACTCAATGGTGCCGGCGTTGCAGTAGCCGCAGGCCTTGGCGGCCAGCACGGCCGCCGCGCCCATTTTCTCGCGCAGCGCCGGGTGCAGGACCGGGCTCGGCGCCTCCTCCAGCATCTTCTGGTTGCGCCGCTGCAGCGAGCAGTCGCGCTCCCCCAGATGGATCACGTTTCCATAGCTGTCGGCAAGGATTTGAAACTCCACATGGCGCGGGTTCTCAATAAATTTTTCAATATAGATGCTGTCGTCCCCAAAAAAGGAAAGGCTTTCGGTGCGCGCCGCGTTGATTGCCGGTTCGAGCGCCGCTTCGTCCGGCACCAGCCGGATGCCGCGTCCGCCGCCGCCCGCACTGGCTTTTACCATCACGGGATAGCCGATTTTCGCTGCGACCGCTTTTGCCTCCCCGATGTCGCGCACCACGCCGTCCGAGCCCGGAATCACCGGTACGCCGGCTTTTTTCATGGTATCCTTGGCTCTGGCCTTGTCGCCCATCAGCTCCATTGCGTGCGCGCTCGGCCCGATAAACGTCACCGAGCAGCGCTCACACATCTTGGCAAAAGCCGCGTTCTCGGATAAAAAACCAAATCCAGGATGCACCGCTTCCGCACCGGTGAGCTCGCAGGCCGCGAGCACCGAGCGCATGTTCAGATAGCTGTCCTTGGTTGCGGCCGGCCCGATGCAGATTGCCTCGTCGGCAATCTGCGCGTGCAGCGCGCCTGCGTCCGCCTCCGAAAAAACCGCCACCGTCCGCACACCGAGTTCCCTGCAGGCGCGAATGATCCGCACCGCAATTTCCCCTCTGTTTGCAATCAATATTTTGTTAAACATTGCTTCCTACCCTTCCAAGCCGAACTCTATTTGCCCAGCGCAAATTTAAGCTCCGCCGTTACGGCTTTCTCGATGGGGTATATAAAAGAGCTTTCTCCGAAGCTCTTGGGACAAATGGTCCCCTGGCTGATCAGAATAAGATCTTCCAACAGCAAAGAAGAAGAGACTTTCGACAG
>CATNEU010000193.1 GCA_950097605.1 uncultured Oscillospiraceae bacterium
GACCGCGATGCTTTCCGGCAGTATTTCTCGCTTGAACTCCACTGCGCTGACCGCTGAATCCGTATCTAACGGAGGAACATTAAAATGCTGCATGGGGTCCGGCTCCGCCGTGAAATTGGTATAGCTATGCCGCATCACCAAGCCGATTACCGCCGCGGCCAGGCAGGGCAGCAGCGTGGCCCAGATATAGACCTTCTTCATGCCTCCATCACCGTCCTCGCCGTGAGGCAGCCGCCTTCCATCTGGTACACCTCGTCCGCGAGCAGGCTGATATCCTCCCGGTTGTGGCTCGAAAGCAGCACGATGGCGCCCCGCTCCTTCTCCTGCTTGACGATCTTGCGGATCTCCTCCACACCGCCCTCGTCGAGGGAATTGGTCGGCTCGTCGAGCATCAGCACTTCCGGCTTTTCCATAATCGCCTGCGCGATTACAATGCGCTGCTTCATGCCCAGCGAATACTTTCTGTACGGCCGTTTGTCCGCGGGGTCCAGCCCCACCCGGCGAATGGCTTCCCTGATTTCCTCTTCCCCGATCTTTTTGTTGATCCGGGACAAAAGCTCCAGGTTTTTATACCCTGTCAGCTCCGGGTACAGCCCCACGTTTTCCAGCACCATGCCAAGGCCGGGCAGCACCGAAAAATCCCGGTGCAGCACCTGCTCCCCATACCGCACCTCGCCGGCGTCCGGTTTCATCAGTCCGGACAGCGCGCGGAACAGCATCGTTTTGCCGGAGCCGTTTCGTCCAACAAACCCATACACCACGCCGCTTTCAAGCGTCAGGCAGATATCCGATAGAATGGTCTTTCCCTTGATGGTCTTTGCAAGATGGTTTGCCGTGAGTTTCATGACGCACCTCCTGTCTCCTGATGGGATACAATTAAGTCCTGCCTCTTCACCACCCAGCAGCCGACGGCCACAACCGCCAGGGCAAGCAGCAGCAAAAACAGCACCGAGACATAAAACGGGAAGCGGATTCCCAGGCTGCCGACCCGCTGGTCGAGCGCCTCCATGCCGCTGGTGTGCCAGGCGAGCACCAAATGCGCCACGGGGTTGCACCGCAGCAGCATGCCGCCCAGCGCCAGATGGGGCGACTCCGCCGTGAGCGGCAAAACATCCTTCCAGAGCAGCAGGAGCAGCACGCACGCAAGCTGCGCGCCTGCAACGAGCTGGAAGGCCGCGCCGCTGCCCAGCTTGATCGCCACAATGTTGACGCCCAGCGTGGTTAAAAAAAGCCACAGCGAGTGCGTGAGCAGATAGCTGCCGAACAGCAGGGCGGACGACCCGTCGAAAACCACCTGCCGGGTGAAAACCCCCACAGCCGTCGCCGCCAGTGTCATGGCCAGCAGGAAGCAAGCCACATAGCCGTATAAAAGCGCGCTTTGCTTTAAAAACCAGCGGGTCCGGTGGTTGCACCTTGAAAAGAAATACGCGCTGGCGCTGCAAAACCGCCGAAACAAAAACGAACCGAAATAGATCTGGAACAGCAGAAACGGCAGCAGCCGCAGCGACAGATCCACCAAGGACGAAATATCAAACTCCATATGTCCAAATCCCAACTGCAGCAGGATATCCGAAAACAGCAGGCGGCCCGGTATGCTTAAAAAATACGGCGACTGCAGCACCCCGCAGAGCACCGCAAGCCCCATGCATTTCCACAATCGGTTCATGCCAAAAAGTCCTTTCTGCTCTTGCCTGCAACAATGCAGGCGGACAGCGCAAGCATCGCGCACGCAACAATGAGATATCCCGCCGTGCTTTTGTCGCCAACCGAAAACAGGCTTAAGTAGTAGTAATAGTGCGTATCAACCCGTATGCTGGGTATCAATTGCCGGAGTAAGCCAACAAGGCTCAGCAGAACATAGCCGGGGATAAATGCCAGTATTTTATATTTCATAAAAGAAAAAGTGGAAACGGCCACGGTGAACACCGCCAATATACCGGACATCAGGCCGAATAGCAGCGTGCACAGTACAGCGTACAAATAGGGGGAAAGTAAATAAATTTGATGAAACAGGTAACTTCTAACCATGAATACATAGTATTCACTGATTGTACTATGATTCCATATATCCCCAATTGCCTGCAGCGGAAACGCCAGGCAGTTCAATCCGATTTCGATTAAAAACGGAAGCGTGAAAACCAGAAAGGTTGCGATGAAAGCCGCGATGCACTTGCCCGTCAGATAGGTTTTCCAGCCCACACGGGCCTGCAGCAGCGGGATTTCCCCGGCCTGCTTGTCGGACAGATAGCCGAAGCCCGCGGGCAGCACCACCAGCAGCGGCCAGCACATCAGCAGGAAAAACGATAAGCGGTTATCGTTGGACAGCAGCAGCAGCTTCATTGGCTGGATCATCTCCACGATATCCGTCCCTCTATAGGTAAACACATTGGACAAAAAATTATACAAGACCAGGCAGAGCAGCGCGAGATACAATGCCACCGTGGTTTTCTTGCGCAGCATCTCACCGGTTTGCAGCTTGATAAAACGGCACAGCATGGGGGACCCTCCCTCCAAGTTTTAGAAAGGGAATCCTGGGGAAAAGATTCGCTATATTCCCTTGAATTTCTAGTAAATTCCCTTTCTATTGCAATTAGAATACCATATTATACATATCATTTCAACCTTTTTTATATATTTTATCTATTTAACGCATTGTTTCAATCTTTTCCCCGCAAATAAAACGATATTTCTGCTCGTATTCCAATTTATTACATACCCTTTCCATGCCTGCATGGGCCGCGGATTTGGTCTTGCAAGACCAAACAAGCCGGCTGTTTGCACAGCCGGCTTTGCATGCTCAAAAGGCGATTCAAGGCTTTTTCGGTCATCCCGGACGATGCCCACCACAAAAATACAGTCGAGAAGCCGGCCGGCGCACTCCTGGAACGCATTCTCCCGCTCCGCCAAAGCAATTTGTTGCAGAAGGGCCTGCTTGGATAACGGGTCGGAGACCTCTTTTTACAGCCTGTCAATGACCGAGAAAGCGGCACAGCTCCTCTTCGGGCATGGGTTTGGCATAAAAATACCCTTGAATAAAGTGTACGCCGGATTTGGTAATCGCCAGTTGCTCTCCCTGCGTTTCCACGCCCTCGGCCACAACTAAAAGTTCATTAATAGATGCCATGTCAACAATCGACTTCAGCAGCGCAAATTGTCTGTGGTTGGTCATAATTTCCCGCGTCAGTGAGCGGTCGATTTTGATGATATCCACCGGAAGATTGGATAGATAGTTAAGGCTTGAATAGCCTACGCCGAAATCATCCAGCGCAATATGCACGCCTGTCTGCCTTAGCTTTTCCAGGGCCTGTGCGGCCTGGTCAATTGATTGTATCAAAACGCTCTCCGTGATTTCCAACGTAATAAGGTGCGGATCGACGCCAGTGGACCGGATCAGCTTCAGCAGATGATCGGCGCTGTTTTCCAACAGAAGCTGCTGCACGGAGAGATTGACGCCGATGCGTTGCAGCCCCAACGCGCTGCCGTACTCATGCATAAACCGGCACGACCGCTGAAGCACGTAATCGCCCAAATCCTCCACGATGCCGTTGCGCTCGGCCAAAGAAACCACCTGGCCTGCGGAAAAATACCCGCCCTTTCCATCGCTCAGACGCACCAATGCCTCCAATGCGCTGTACCGGCCGTCTTCGAGCTGCATGATGGGCTGGTACCAAACTTCCAGTTTGTCCTGTCGGATGGATTCCCTCAGCCTGCGCAGGATATCAGCCTCCGTTCGGATCATCTCGTCAAGCTGTCCGTTATAGACGGTAACGGGCCGGTCGGTT
>CATNEU010000194.1 GCA_950097605.1 uncultured Oscillospiraceae bacterium
CACAAGGGCATTACGGCAATCCAGATGGACCTCAAGATCGACGGCCTGACCCCCGAGATCATCCAAGAGGCGTTTGAGAAAACCCGCAAGGCGAGACTGTATATCCTCGACGAGATCATGCTGAAGTCCATTGCCCAACCGCGGCCGGAGGTCTCTAAATACGCACCCAAGATGCTCACGATGAAGATTGCCGTGGACAAAATACGAGAGGTCATCGGCTCGGGCGGCAAGGTGATCCAGAAGATCTGCGCCGAGTGCAACGCCAAGGTGGACATCGAGGAGGATGGCAGCGTGTTTGTCTCCGCCATCGACATCGAGGACGCCCGCCGCGCAATGAGCATGATCGAGACAATTGCCGTCGACCCCGAAGTCGGCGCTCTGTATAAGGGCAAGGTGACGAGACTGATGGCGTTCGGCGCGTTTGTGGAAATCGCGCCGGGCAAAGAAGGCCTGGTACACATCTCCAAGCTCGACAACAAGCGCGTGGAAAAGGTTGAAGACGTTGTGAAAGAGGGCGACGAGATTGTCGTTATGGTCACGGAAATCGACAAGCAGGGACGAATCAACCTCTCGCGCAAGGATGCGCTCCATGCAGTTCGCAAAAAATAAAGCTGTTTAATAAATACGGTACTCAATAGAAAAGGCCCGCAGTCAGGCTTGTCTGCGGGCCTTTTCTATTTTTTTAAGAGCAAATGGAAAACCGAAACCCACTCATTCCGCCTGTTCTGCAAGACAAACGGAAAGCCACCGGCACCCGCGGCAGACTTCGGCCAGCCTGCCGGGCGCTATAATATTCTGATGCACCCGGCCTGCAAACGCGCTCCATGGCAGCACCTGCCCGTTTTGCAGGCCGCAGAGAGTCAGACAGGCAGCATCGTAGCGTGCAACTTTCTCCGCGGTTTCACAAGCGCCCTGCAGATTGTGCGGGCAGGCCGTGCATACTGCGTCCACTTCCGCTCGCAACCGGACCGGCTGTTCCGGCGCATCCTGCAAGCGCGCAATCACCTGCCGCATGTTCTGCACAAATGCCTCGCTATATCCTTTGCCGGCAAAATAGCGGATGCACAGACCATGATGCGGCCGCAGAGACAGCGGCTTTTGCGCACCGCTCATGCGGTTTTTGCACGGGCAAGCAACCGCACGAGCTGTGGTGCAACCAGGGCTGCCAAAGCGATTTTGAGCGAGTCGCCAATCAGAAACGGAACCACGCAGAGCAGCAGAGACTCGGCAAAACCGGTCCCGGTCAGCGCCATAAACCAGGCTGTGCCAAGCAGGTAGCAGACCGCAGCGCCCGCAATCATTCCGGGAATCAACGCGCGCGTTTTGCAGCCAAATTTTTTGCAAAACAAACCAACCACAAGCGCGGCGGCCACGTAGCCGGCCAAATAGCCGCCGGTTGGGCCAAATAGGATGCCCGGTCCCCCCGTAAAGCCTGTAAAGACCGGTGCGCCGACCGCGCCGAGCAGCACAAACGCAAACTGGCTAAACGCTCCATATTTCGCGCCGAGTACCGCGCCCGACAAAAACACGGCAAAATTCGCAAGATTGATGGGCACCGGGGCCATGGGAATGGCAATCTGGGAGCAGACGGCGGTGAGCGCTACAAACAGCGCGCAGAGGGTCAGAGTACGAACGGTGAATTTTTGCATAGAACCCGGCCTTTCAATTGTAAACTTTTAAAATAAATTTAGTTGACAATTGATATTGTACAGCAGAAGAGGCGGTTTGTCAAGCCGCCTCTTCTGCATATCTCCGTTTCTCATATGCCCGCCGCAAAGCCCATTTCCGGCATCCGCCGCAAAAACTGTTTCATGCGCTCCCCGCGCGGGTTTTGCAGCACCTGTTCAGGCGGCCCCTGCTCTACGACGGCGCCCCCGTCCATGAACAGCACCTGATCCGCCGCCTGCGCCGCAAACGCAAGCTCGTGCGTGACAATGATCATCGTCACGCCGTCCTGTGCAAGGCCGCGCAGGATCTCCAGCACGCCGCCAACCAGCTCGGGATCGAGCGCCGAGGTCGGCTCGTCCATCAAAATGACCTCCGGGCGCAGCGCGGCGGCCCGCGCGATGCCCACGCGCTGCTTCTGCCCGCCCGAAAGCTCGGACGGATAGGCGTCCGCGCGGTCGAGCATACCGACCTGCGCCAGGCACTCTCTGGCGCGCGCGTCGGCCTCGGCGCGCGGCAGGCGCTGCGCATCCGTCAGCCCCAGCCGCACATTTTGCAGCGCCGTCATGTTGTGAAACAGGCCGTACTGCTGAAACACGAAGCCCGTCTTGCGGCGCAGCGCCAGCAGTTCCCGGCGGGTGGCCTTTGCCATATCCACCGTCTGTTCCCCAATCCGGAGTATTCCGCCGTCCGGGCGTTCCAACAGGTTCAGGCAGCGCAGCAGCGTGGTCTTTCCCGACCCGCTCGGCCCAAGAATCACAGTGGTGCTGCCCTTTTCAGCGCTGATATCCACCCCGCGCAATACCTCCCGGTCTCCAAATGATTTCCGGATGTTCGTTGCCGCTACCATCACATTTTCCCTCCTTGTATTCCATGCGGCGAACCGCCGCCCCGCCCAAACCGCAGCCGGTTTCCAGCGGCGGCACAGCCCTTTTCAACCAGTACACAGAGCAGCAGGTAAACAAGCGATACCGCCAGATACGACTCTGCAAACCGCAGCCCCGAAGCGCCGTATACCGTTGCTCTGGAGGTCATCTCCATCACCGAAATTGCAAAGGCCAGCGAGGTGCCCTTGAGCAGACTGGTCAGGTTGTTTCCGAGCAGCGGAACCGCCGTGCAAAATGCCTGCGGCCAGACAACGCGGCGCAGAACCTGCATCCGGGACAACCCGACGGAAACGCCGGCCTCTATTTGATCAATGCCGACCGCATCCATGGACGACTGCACCACGCTTGTCAGATACGCGCCGCTGTAGAGCGAAAATGCGATGCAGGCATAGAGCACGCCCGGCAGGTCCGGCTGCCCGGTGCGCCGGAGCAAAAGCGGCAGGCCGAAATACACCAGGTAGAGCTGCACCAGCAGCGGCGTGCCGCGCACAAACGACAGGTATACCGCCACAAGCTGCCGCAGCACCGGAATCCGCCGCCGCCGGGCCTGCGCACAGAAAAAACCGATCACAAGCCCCGCTAAAAACGCCACAGCCGTGATCAACAAGGTCACAGGTAGACCCTTTAGCACCTCGCCGGCCGCACGCACAACAAAAGAGACGTCAAATTGCCTGTTTTGTAGCATCCCGCACCGCCCCCTTTCTGTTCACAGCACGGCCCAGCGCTGCAAACCCAAGCTCCAACAGCAGCGACATTCCCCAATAGACCAGCGCGGCAGCCGCGTACACCTCGAAAAAACGATAGCTGTAGCCGCCAATGATGCGGGCTTGTCCCATCACGTCGATGATTCCAATGTGAAACGCGAGGGAGGTTTCCTTGAGCTGCGATTGCACGGTATTGGCAAAGTTGGGCATGGCCAGCCGCATCGCCTGGGGCAGCACCACGCGAAACAGCGTGCGCGCCTCCCCGAGTCCCGACGCATAGGCGCTCTCATATTGGTCGCGTCCCACGCTCAGCACGGCGGCCCGCAGCGTTTCGGACAGATAGGCACCGGTGTTGAGCGCAAACGCCAGAATCACAAACGTGAGCTTGGACCATCCGGCGATGTCGGCGCCCAGCGCGCCCACGGCCGCCGGCAGCAGATAGTACACCAAAAACAACTGCACCAAAAACGGCGTGCCCCGTATAAACGAGACATATCCGGCCGCGGCGGCACGCAGCAC
>CATNEU010000195.1 GCA_950097605.1 uncultured Oscillospiraceae bacterium
ACTGGAAGAGAAGGATACGCACCGGTAACACCGATTACAGCGGTGTAATCAATTGTGCGCCGTCTGTACCGAATTGTAATTATTTTGTAAGGGAAAAACTGTCTACTTTCAGTGCGTCCGGGTATATACTATAAGCAACAGAGAAAACACCGGACGGACGGTTTTTAAAAATTGACAGGAGGGTTATCAAATGAGTTTACGGAAAAAAGTCGCTATGGGAATTGCAGCAATGGTTGTATTGGCGGGTGTTGTCGGACTGTTTTCGAGCGGCAGACTGAACGATTTTATGACCCTCTCTAAGCCCATTACGCATATCGGCGTAACCGACATGAGCGGGGGCGGCTATTAAAACTGGGCGGTTGTTATTTTGACTATATTGAATCCCTAGAAAGAGCAGGCAGGCCGCTGTCTGCTCTTCGCCTTGTTCCAGGCCTTTTCATCTAAAATGACGATTGACAGCCGGGAACCCGATGGGTATAATAAACATATGCACATAAACATGGTGTATATAAAAATACAAAAGCGCCGAGCGGAACTACCGGACAAGCCGCCCCCGTGTGCAGAGAGAGGGCCAACTGCTGCAAGGCCTTTCGCGGGGTTTGTACCGGGCGCCATTCCGTTAGCTGTGCGGCTCAAATCCGCACCGTTTTCCCGCGTTAAGGGGCACGAATGAGGCAGAACCGCGCCTGCGCGGCCTGCGAATTTGGGTGGTACCACGAAGTGTAAGCTCTCGTCCCATTGTTGGCGGGGGCCTTTTTTGCGTCTTTCGCCGGATATGAATGGGTGAGGAGCACGCTGCAAGAGAAACAACAAGTGAGGATGGTTTACAATGCAATGGACAGGACTCAATGAGATCCGCGAGAAATTTTTAAGCTTTTTTGAAAGCAAGGGCCACACCCGGCTTCCCAGCTTCCCGCTGGTGCCCCAGGGGGATAAGAGCCTGCTGCTGATCAACTCCGGCATGGCGCCGCTCAAAAAGTACTTCCTGGGGCAGGAGACGCCGCCGAGCAAGCGCGTGACCACCTGCCAGAAGTGCATCCGCACGCCGGATATCGAGCGGGTTGGCAAGACGGCGCGCCACGGCACCTATTTCGAAATGCTGGGAAACTTCTCGTTCGGCGACTACTTCAAGCACGACGCGACGAGATGGGCCTGGGAGTTTGTCACCGAGGTGCTGGAGATTCCCAAAGACCGGCTGTATGTCTCGATCTACCTCGATGACGACGAGGCGTACGACATCTGGACCAAAGAGATCGGCGTGGACCCGGAGCACATGGTGCGCCTCGGCAAGGCGGACAACTTCTGGGAGCACGGTGCGGGCCCCTGCGGCCCCTGCTCGGAAATCTATTTCGACAGAGGCCCCGGCAAGGGCTGCGGCAGCCCGGACTGCAAGGTCGGCTGCGACTGCGACCGCTATGTGGAGTTCTGGAACCTGGTTTTCACCCAGTTTAACAACGACGGCGCCGACAACTACACGCCGCTTGAGCACCCGAACATCGACACGGGCATGGGCCTCGAGCGCCTCGCCTGCATCCTGCAAGAGGTGGACAACCTCTTTGAGGTCGACACGGTGCAGAACATTATGAAGCATATCCGCGACATCGCGGGTGTGGCTTACGGCGAGGACGACAAGACCGACGTCTCGCTGCGCGTGGTCACCGACCACATCCGTTCCACAACGTTTATGGTTGCGGACGGCATTGTCCCCTCCAACGAGGGCAGGGGCTACGTGCTGCGGCGCCTGCTGCGCCGTGCGGCGCGCCACGGAAGGCTGCTCGGCATCGCCAAGCCGTTTTTGTACCAAGTGGCGGACACTGTGATTCAGGAAAACGCCTCGGCATATCCCGAGCTGGTGGGCAAAAAGGAATATATCAAAAAGGTCATCCGCATGGAAGAGGAGCGGTTCGCCAAGACCATCGACCAGGGTATGGAAAAGCTCAACGTGATTTTGGACCAGATTCTGGGGGATGCGCTTTCCGATAACCGGCTTTCGGGCGAGCAGGCGTTTATGCTGTACGATACCTTTGGGTTCCCGATTGATTTGGTCAAGGAGATCATCGGGGAAAAGGATATCAGCCTGGACGAGGAGGCGTTTAACAAGCTGATGGACCGCCAGCGCGAGCTCGCGAGGAGCGCGCGCGCGGGCGCGGGCGCGGACGCCTGGAAAAAGGGGCTGACGCTCTGCCTCGAAAAGCAAACCGATTTTGACGGCTATGGCACGATGGAGTGTTGCGGCACGGTTGTCTCGATTGTCAAAGACAACGAGGAAGTGGACTCGGCCGGCATGGGGGACGAGGTGGCGCTGATCCTCGACCGCACGCCGTTTTATGCCGAGAGCGGCGGCCAGGTGGGCGATACCGGCGTGATTGCCGTGGAGGGCGCGCTGTTTAAAGTCAAAAACTGCGTCAAATCAGGCTCGGGGCATTTTCTGCACATCGGCGAGGTGGCGATGGGCTGCTTTGCGGTCGGCGACAAGGCCGTCGCGCATGTGGACGAAGCCAGGAGACGCGCGATCATGCGCAACCATACGGCCGCACATCTGCTGCAGGCCGCACTGCGGAATGTGCTGGGCGAGCATGTCCACCAGGCGGGCCAGCTTGTGGACGAGCACCGGGTTCGCTTCGACTTTGCACACTTCTCTGCAATGACCGCGGAGGAAATTGCAAAGGTGGAGAACGAGGTCAATGAAAAAATACTCGACGGCATCGACCTGCAAATCTGCGAAATGCCGATCGACGAGGCCAGAAAACGCGGCGCGATGGCGCTGTTCGGCGAGAAATACGGCGATGTGGTGCGCGTTTGCAGCGTGGGAGACTATTCGGTGGAGCTCTGCGGCGGCACCCATGTGGGCAACACTTCGCGCATCGGCCTGTTTAAAATCATTTCGGAGAGCTCGGTTGCGGCGGGCGTGCGCAGAATCGAGGCCGCGACCGGCTTTGAGGTGCTTGCCCTGCTGCAAGCGGCCAATGATACAATTGCCCAGAGCGCGGCGGCGCTTAAGCTGAACAACCCCGCCGAGCTGGAGCCGCGCTGCCACAGCGTGATGGCCGAGCTCAAAGCCAAAAACAGAGAGATAGACGAGCTGAACCGGCAGATTGCCGGCGCGCAGACCGAAGCAATTCTCAAAAACTCCAAGCAGGTCGGCGGCGTGCGGCTGATTACCGCGCTGCTGGGCGAGGCCAAGCTCGATACGCTGCGCACCATGGCCGACAATGCGCGCGACAGAATGCCCGAGACCGTCTGCATCCTTGCGGGCGGCACGCCGGAGAAGATGAATTTCATCGTCACCTGCGGAAAGGATGCGGTCGCGCTGGGCGCGCACGCGGGCAAAATCGCCAAAGCGGTGGCAACCATCACGGGCGCAGGCGGCGGCGGACGCCCCGACAGCGCAATGGCGGGCGTTGGGGACCCATACAAAATTGATATGGCGCTGGCGCAGGCCGAGGAGATTGTTTCCGGCATGCTGAAGGCGTAAACCATAGACCAATACGGTAGGAGGGTTTTCCATGGACTGCATTTTCTGCAAAATAGTAAACGGCGAAATCCCCAGCAAAAAACTCTATGAGGACGAGCAGGTACTGGCGTTTTACGACATCGAGCCCAAAGCGCCGGTGCATGTCCTCGTGATCCCTAAGCAGCATCTCGACAGCGTGCTGGCGGTCAACGAGGAAAATGTGGGCGTGGTTGCGCACATCTTCGCGCTGATCCCGAAGCTCGTCGAAAAATTGGGTCTGCCGGGCGGCTTCCGCGTGGTCTCCAACTGCGGCGAGGACGC
>CATNEU010000196.1 GCA_950097605.1 uncultured Oscillospiraceae bacterium
CGGGATGGTTGCATGTGGGTCGGGAGCCCTGCCCCCTTCGCGATCCCCGTTCCAGGAGGGAAGTTAGGCAGTTTCAAGAAGGTTTATTGCAAAAGAAGGGAAACTTTGTCCATCAGCCCCTCCTTTGCAGGGAACTTTCTGATAGCGTCCCCGCTTGGGTACGGCAGGGGGATTGTTAAGGGGCGCGTCTTCCGACCAAACAGCGCACTTCCTGCGACCGCCGCGCCGTCATCCCTTGCTTATCCGCATACGGCGCAGCGTCAAATGGAGGAAGGTAGCGGCACCCCTTAACCAGATTTTTGCTTCCTTTTTGTCTGTCAAAAAGGATGGGCCAGTCGCGGCCTAAGCGACAGATGAAAAGAAAGCTGCAACAAAAAGCTATAAACAAAAACTGCAATACAAAAAGGCGTATGCGAATACCAGATGAGCTATGACCTTGGTCATGGCAAAAGCTATATGCAAAACATCTCCTCAGGCCGGGCAATGCCCTCCTTTTCGGAGTTTCTCTATATCTGCGCGTATTTCGGTATTACGCCGATGGCGTTTTTTAACGAGGAAAACCCGCTGCCCATGCTGGTGCTCATCGGCCGGCTGGGCGGCGAACAATAGGCCGAAACCTTGATACCGGGCTCCCGCTGCGAGGCGGGGGCCTTTTTGTGCTGGGAGACTGCGGGGCTGCAACGGGTATATCGGATCCGTGCGCGGCGTGTTTGCGGTGGCGCTGTAAAGAGAATGTACATATTGCATATATTTTATTGAACGTTAATTGACATAGATTCAATACATTGGGTATAATGCATACAGACGCTGTTTTCAGCTAAACATGTAAAGGAGGGCATGCGATGCGAACGATGAAACCCCCGGAAGAGCGCCGCGCCGAAATTATCGCAGCGGCGCGCGAGCTGTTTGAAAAACAGGGGGTGCACTGCACCAAGGTCAGCGACATCACCAATCGCGTTGGTGTGGCGCAGGGCCTGTTTTACTACTACTTCGACTCCAAGGAGGCTGTGGCCAAAGCCGTGCTGCTACAGGTCCTGTCCGAAATTGAAAGGGCTGCCGCTGAAATTCTTGAAAACCCCGCACTGGATTTTTATGAAAAAACAGCGCGCTATATTGGGCTGTATCTGGACACCATCCGGCGGTATGTCGGCGCGTCGCCCAAGAGCCTTGTCTGGATTCGTGAGAATGCGGAAGGCCCGGATGGTGCGCGGGACGCGCAAGCCGGCATGTATGCCCACTTGAAAAAGCTGATCGCGGAAGGGGTTGAAGGCGGCGTTCTGCGGCTCGAATACCCCGAGGAAATGGTGTTGATGGTGTTGCATGGGCTGCAGTCGCTCAGCCATCGCACGCCGTTGTGCGGCCGGCAGTTGTTCACCCTGATCGAGCAAGGACTCCAGCTTCCAAAGGGAAGCCTGCAATCGGCAGCCGCGCGTATCGGGGCGCTTTAAAAAAAGCAACCGCGCGGCTGTGGGATCGCACAAACCCGTTTGAAAATCAGTTGGGAGGAATCGTTGTTGACACCGTATAGTATGGAAAAGCAGGAGCTGTTGGCAGAGTTGGAAACCAATCCGGAAACCGGCCTGCGCGCTGATTTGGCGGCCCAGAGGCTTGTCGAGTATGGCGAAAACCGGTTGCAGGGCAAAAAGAAAAAATCCGGTTTGCAGCGTTTTCTGGATCAGTTTAAAGACGTGATGATCCTGATCCTGATCGCGGCTGCCGCGGTTTCCTTTGTGATCGCCTGCATCGAGAAAAATCCGGGAGAATTCTTTGAACCGGCGCTGATTCTGCTGATTGTGGTTCTCAACGCGGTGATGGGCATGTTGCAGGAGAGCAAGGCTGAAAAGGCGCTGGAGGCCTTGCAAAACCTGTCCGCGCCGCATGCGCGGGTGATCCGCGACGGCACGGAAACGGTGCTGGACGCCACCCAGGTGGTGCCGGGCGACGTCGTGCTGCTGGAAGCTGGGGACTATATCCCGGCAGATGCGCGCCTGTTGCAGTCTGCAAGCCTCAAATCCGAGGAGAGCGCGCTGACAGGCGAATCGGTTCCCTCGGAAAAGGACGCGGGCGCGCGGGTCGGGCCGGGCGCGCCGCTTGGCGACCGCCACAACATGCTCTATGCCGGGTGCAGCGTGACCTATGGCCGGGCGCGCGCCGTCGTGACCGCCACGGGCATGCAGACCGAGATGGGCAAAATCGCCGGACTGCTCGAGGGCGAGGGAAACACCCAGACGCCGCTGCAAAAAAAGCTCGCCCAGCTTGGGAAATACCTGGGATTTGTCGCGCTGGGCGCCTGCGCGGTGATCTTTGGAATCGGCATTTTGGACGGTATCCCGCCGATGGAGATTTTTATGACAGCGGTTTCGCTGGCGGTTTCGGCCATTCCGGAGGGACTGCCGGCAATTGTGACGGTGGTGCTGTCGTTGGGCGTGCAGCGCATGGTCAGGAAAAATGCAATCATCCGGCGGCTGCCCGCGGTGGAAACGCTCGGCAGCGCTTCGGTGATCTGTTCGGATAAAACCGGCACGCTCACGCAAAACCGTATGACGCTGGTGCGCGCCTGGGACGCCGAAACCGGTCGGGAGGAGGAGATCTCCGAAAACAACTCCGAAACGGTGCGGAACCTGCTGCGCTATGCGGCGCTGTGCTGCGACGGCTCGGTCGTATTTGAAAGCGGGGAAGAAAAGCACATCGGCGACCCGACCGAAACGTCGATTGTGTTGGCGGCCTACCGCAACGGCATGCCGAAGGAGCAGCTTGCCAGGCAGTTCCCGCGGCTCGCGGAAATCCCGTTTGACTCCGACCGCAAACTGATGAGCACCGTCAACCGTATGGAGGACCGCAACATCGTCATTGTGAAGGGCGCATTCGACGTGCTTGCGTCGAGATGCGTGTCGGGCGATCTGGCGGAGGGAAAACGCGTGACCGAAGCGCTCAGCAGCCAGGCGCTGCGCGTGCTGGCCGTGGGCGTCCGCGAGATCCAGGACGTGCCGGAAAACCCGAAGAGCGAAACGCTCGAGGCCGGGCTTCACTTTGTGGGGCTGGTGGGCATGATCGACCCGCCGCGGCCCGAGGCCAGAGAGGCCGTGCGGGTCTGCCGCGAGGCGGGTATCCGCCCGGTGATGATCACGGGCGACCATGTAGTCACGGCCTCCGCGATTGCAAAGGATCTCGGAATCCTGCAAGAAGGGGACGGCGCGGTTACAGGCGCGGAGCTGGCGCAGATGAGCGAGGAGCAGTTAAACGAACAGGTGCGGGAGATTTCGGTGTATGCGCGGGTATCGCCCGAGGATAAAATCCGCATTGTGCATGCCTGGCAGCGGCAGGGCGAAATTGTCTCGATGACCGGCGACGGCGTCAACGATGCACCTGCGCTGAAGGCGGCGGACATCGGCTGCGCAATGGGGATCACAGGCACCGACGTGGCCAAGGGCGCTGCGGACATGACCTTGACGGACGACAACTTTGCAACCATTGTCGACGCGGTCAAAGAGGGGCGCGGCATCTATGACAACATCAAAAAGGCCGTGGGCTTTCTGTTGGGCACCAACATCGGCGAGGTGCTGACAGTGTTTGTCGCGATGCTGCTCTGGAAACAGTCGCCGCTGCTTTCGATGCAGCTACTCTGGATCAACTTTGTTACGGACAGCCTGCCGGCCATTGCGCTCGGCATGGAAAAGGTGGACCCCGCCGTGATGCATCGCGGGCCAAAGCCCAAGGACGAGGGCATCTTTGCCCATGGGCTGGGGGTGCGCGTGGTGTTGCAG
>CATNEU010000197.1 GCA_950097605.1 uncultured Oscillospiraceae bacterium
GTCGATATAATCAATATCCAGCCTACTGCCATCCGAAAGGTCCTGCACGCCGGTAACCAGCTCGCCTGTGCTGTCATAGGTCAGGACCAGCGAAACGCCATTGCTGAAAACCATGGCCGACAGATTTCCTTTGGCATTGTATCCAAACGTGGCGTCCATCTTCGGGTAGGACGAATAACTTGGTTCAAAATGCAGGCTTTTGATCCGTCCTGTCCGTTCGGCGGTTGCGGGATAGTAGTCAAAGCTGAACGTGCCGGAGCTGCCAAACGCCTCGGTCATCTGGTTATTTTCGTTGCACGCAACGTTGGTCTGCCGCCCACTGTCCCGCATAAAGGTCTGGTGCCCTGTTCCACGCCGGACATCAACCATCTGTTCATAGATATCCAGACGGCTGCCCCTCTCATCGGCGAGCCAGTTTAAAGTGCTGTCATATGTAAAATAGTGCCTGCTGCCATCCCTCTCCGTCAGCAAAAATGCGTCCTCCGCCAGTTCTTCAACGGTTTCGTTGAACGTCGTCGAAATCTTCGAGCCAAATTCCGTTTCTATGCTGCCGCGGGAATTGTAGTTAAACCCCATTGGAAAATACAGCCCAGAGAGACTGAATACAAAGTTTCCGTTGAAAGCATTGACATAGCCTGTTCCCATAGATCCGATTTGCCAGCTTCTGAAGATATTCTCATAGTAGCCGTTCCCCAGGTTCATGCCTTCGGCAATGTCCTCAATGGGAATTTGGGTATGCTGCGAGGATTGCTGCGACAGTTGGCGCGGCGGCGAAGCGGAGCCGGCCGCCGCAGGCACGCAGGAAAGTGTTACGGTTGCCGCCAGCAGGGCGGCGAGCAGGATTTTGTGGTTGCGTTTTTTCATGACAATTCCTCCTTGCATTTTCGTATTTTCAGGCCCCTCCGCACGGCGCCCGGGACACCGACAGAGTAGTCCTTTTTTTTAACAATACCTCCTTTCCACGGAAAATCAAGGGGTTTGGGATCATTTTCGAGTGATTTTTCACATATTTGTAGATTCTTCTATTTATGACAAGTTCTATTGCAGCAGTTTGGATAGCATGAAAAAGGCGGGCCTAGTATAGGCCCGCCTTTCTATGAATTTTCACTTTTGCCGCGGATTCAGCGCTTATCTGAACTTGCGCTTTCTTGCAGCCTCTGACTTTTTCTTGCGTTTAACAGAGGGCTTCTCATAGTGCTCTCTCTTACGCACTTCTGCGAGTACACCCGAACGAGCGCAAGATCTTTTAAACCTTCTCAGAGCACTGTCAAGAGACTCATTATCCTTGATATGGATTTCTGCCATTTCTATTCCCTCCCTCCGCATAGTGGCAAGGGTAATACGCCTGATACTTATCATTTGTAACACGTCATATTATACAATGCCGGGCCCATAGGTGTCAAGTGGTTTGCCTATTTTACAACAATATTTACGAGTTTGCCCGGCACATAGATTTCTTTTACAACCGACTTGCCTTCCATGGCCGCCCGCATGCGGTCGTCTTCCTTTGCGAGGGCGATCGCTTCATCTTTCCCGCAGTCCGCCGGAATTGTGATGCGCGCTTTGAGCTTGCCGCAAACCTGCACGGCGATTTCAACGCTGGCGTCGCGGCATTTGGCCTCGTCGTAGGCGGGCCAGCGCTGCTCGTGCAGATAGCCGCCGAAGCCGTTTTTCTCCCAGAGCTCCTCGGTGATGTGCGGCGCAAACGGGTTGGCCAGCAGCAGCAGCGTTTTGTATTCCGCGTGATTGATATTGCCAACCGCCGCTATCTCGTTGAGCAGCGCCATCATCGCAGCAATCGCCGTGTTGAACTTGAGGTTTTCAATGTCCTCCGTGACCTTTTTGACGGTCTTGTGCATCGCGGATTCCAGCGCCGGGCGGTAGCTGCCGCCGGGAACCAATGTATCCTGCAGCGCCCACACCCTGTCGAGGAACCGCTTGCAGCCCTTGATGCTCGAAGTGCTCCAGGGCGCGCTCTTCTCAAAGTCGCCAATGAACATTTCATACATCCGCATGGTGTCCGCGCCGTAGTCGCGCACAATGTCGTCCGGATTGACAACGTTGCCCTTGCTCTTGCTCATCTTCTCGCCGTTCTCGCCGAGGATCATGCCGTGGCTCGTGCGTTTGGCATAGGGCTCGGGACAACTGACAACGCCGATGTCATACAGGAACTTGTGCCAAAACCGCGAATACAGCAGGTGCAGCGTGGTGTGCTCCATGCCGCCGTTGTACCAGTCCACCGGCAGCCAGTAATCCAGCGCCTCTTTGGCGGCCAGCGCGTTGACGTTGTGCGGGGCGCAATAGCGCTTGAAGTACCACGAGGAGCCCGCCCACTGCGGCATGGTGTCGGTCTCGCGCTTGGCGGGCCCGCCGCAGTGCGGGCAGGTGGTATTTACAAAGTCCTCCATTGCGGCCAGCGGCGACTCGCCGTTCTCGGTCGGCTCATAGCTCTCGACCTCCGGCAGACGCAACGGCAGTTCGCTCTCGGGCAGCGGCACAAAACCGCACTTGTCGCAGAGCACAATCGGAATCGGCTCGCCCCAGTAGCGCTGGCGCGAGAACACCCAGTCGCGCAGCTTAAAGTTGACCTTCGCGTGGCCCTTGCCCGTTTCGGTCAGCCAGGCGGTGATCTTCTTTTTCGCCTCCTCCACGGAAAGCCCGTCGAGCATGCCGGAATTGACCATCACGCCGGTTTCACAGTCGGTGAACGCCTCGTTTGCAATGTCGCCGCCCGCAACCACCTCGACAATCGGCAGCGAAAACTTCTTGGCGAACGCATAGTCGCGCGTGTCGTGCGCGGGCACCGCCATAATCGCGCCTGTTCCGTAGGTCATCAGTACATAGTCCGAAATGAAAATCGGAATCTCCTGGTTGTTGACGGGATTGACGCCGCGCACGCCCTTGAGCTCCACGCCTGTTTTGTCCTTGACCACCTCGGTGCGCTCAAAGTCGGATTTACGCGCGGCCTCCTGCTGGTAGGCGCGCACCTCGTCCATGTTTTCGATGCGGCCGGACCACTTCTCCAGGTACGGGTGCTCCGGGCTGATGACCATATAGGTCGCGCCAAACAGCGTGTCGGGACGGGTGGTGTACACCGTGAGGGTATCGCCCGCTGTTGTTCCAAAATCCACCTCCGCGCCTGTGGAACGGCCGATCCAGTTTTTCTGGGAGGTCTTGACGCGGTCTATGTACGCCACCTCTTCAAGATCGTCGATCAAACGCTGCGCATACTCGGTGATTTTCAACATCCATTGACTCTTGACCTTGCGCACCACGTCGCCGCCGCAGCGTTCGCAAACGCCGTTTACCACCTCCTCGTTCGCAAGCACCACCTTGCAGGAGGTGCACCAGTTGACCGCCATCTCCTTTTTGTAGGCAAGGCCTTTTTTAAACAGTTGCAGAAAAATCCACTGCGTCCATTTGAAATAGGCGGGATCGGTCGTATTGATCTCGCGGTTCCAGTCGAACGACAGCCCCAGCGATTTGAGCTGCTGCTTAAACCGCGCAACGTTCTGCTTGGTCACGATTTCCGGATGGATATGGTTTTTGATCGCGAAATTTTCGGTCGGCAGGCCAAACGCGTCCCAGCCCATCGGATAGAGCACATTATAGCCCTCCATGCGCCGTTTGCGCGCTACGATGTCGAGCGCGGTATACGAACGCGGGTGTCCGACGTGCAGTCCCTGTCCCGACGGATACGGGAACTCGACCAGTGCGTAA
>CATNEU010000198.1 GCA_950097605.1 uncultured Oscillospiraceae bacterium
ACTCAAGCCGATTATCTATATCGTCATCATGGTGCTGAGCACCACAACGGTCATTTTCCGCGACAAGGTATTTAAGGGCCGCAAGAAATAATGCCGAGTCCACGGGATCTCTGCGAGAAAGGGGGACGCCGCATGATCCAGAAACGGCACTATTTTGTGCTGACACTGCTGATGCTGCTGATTTTTGTGCTGTTTCAGGTGACGGTCACGACCTCCTATTTCGGAGATAGCCAGACCAAAAATCCCTATGACTATGCCCGGGATATTCCGGCTCCGGAAGGCGGGGACGGCCTGCCTTCGGAACAGGACGAGGCGCCCTTTGTGATTTTGACAGGCGTTAACCGGCAGATGCCGAAGCGTACCGAGGGCGTCAAACGCAGTTTGGCGTGCATGAAGCAGCACTATGCGGTGGCGGGCACCCTTGCGGACCTGTCCGAAGAACAGCTCGAAACGGCGCAAACGCTGGTTATCACGGCTTCGCGGTTTGACGACGTGGGTACCGTGGACGAGCTGAAACGTGCGATGCAGGGCGGCAGGAGCGTGATTTTTGCGACGCTGCCGGCAAGGGACGAGCTGGACGACACCGAGCTGCAGGTCATTCTGGGCGTGCGCGGCATCCGGGAATACTACGAACAGGAAGGCCTACGCGTTTTTCCGGGCTTTTTGCTGGGCGGCTGGGGGCAATATGAGGACTATACCTTCGACGCCCTGTATACCAAGGTGCGCAGCAGTTGCAAAAGCTATATTGTGGGGGAAGTGGAGGACGCGGCCGAACAGGGGCTGGAAAACGAGGACCTGCCCGATATCCTCTGGCGCAACTACTACGAGGAAAGCCCGGTGTTTGTGGTCAACGCGCCGTTTTTCGAGACCAGCGCGGGTCCCGGCATGCTGGCGGGCATGCTGGCGGAAATGCAGCGCACATTCGTCTATCCGGTCATCAATGCGCGCTGCTTGGTTGTGGAAAACCTGCCCTATCTCTCCAACGAAAACCGCGACACCCTGATGCAGCTTTACAGCCGCGACGCCGAACGGTTTTTGCAGGACATCGTGTTTCCGGGCCTGGTGTCGCTGGGCAAAAAGACCGACAACCTGCTGAGCTGTTTTGCAACCAGCAGCTTCGACAGCAGCGCCGTTTCGCAGGAGGAATTCAACCTCGAGCTGGTCGCGTTTTACAAGCAGGAGCTAGCAAAAGTCAAGGGAGAGCTGGCGCTTTCCGGCTTCGACCGGGTGCAAAAAAGCGGTGCAGCCAAACTGCTTGCAGATTTGGAGCTATACAGCGGCCGGCTGGGCGGCTACCTGTTTTCGGCGTTTGCGCCGGACGGCCTGGACCGGGCGAGCTATGCGCCGTTGCTTACAGAGGGCGGCGCGCTGGACGGCGTGCGCGCGCTCGTCGGCCCCTGAGCTGCCGACGTCCAGACCGAGCCGGAGCAGGGAATGGATTTTACCTATTTTAACGGCCGGGTGGTGCAGCTCCCAATCACCAGCACGGGATTTGTATACAGCGACGAGGGCAACCTCTCGCTGCGCAGCGCGGCTTCCGCACTCGGCGTCGTCACGCACAGCATTGATATGGCGCCAATGATCTATCCCGAAAGCGGGGACGACGACTGGAAATACGGCTTTTTGGAGTTTTCCAAGAACATCGACACCTATTGGAAACCGTTTCAGGCGCTGGACGCGCTGACTGTCTCCGAGGCGGCCCAGCGGGAGATGCGCTGGCTCGCCCTCGAGCCGCAGATCGAGGTTGGAGAGGACCAGGTACGGATTCGGATGGAGGGCTTCCACGACACGGCCTATTTCTACCTGCGCAGTTGGGACAAGGTGACGGGGGTGGATAACGGGGACTACGAGAAGCTCGAGGACCGCGTGTATCTGATCCGGGCGGACGCGCCCGAGATCGTCGTATCGCTCGCACACGACAACCGCACAAGTTGATGAGAGGGGGAGCACGGTGAAGGTCTGTATCATTGTTGAGGGATGCTATCCCTATATCATCGGCGGCGTTTCGAGCTGGGTGCAGATGCTCACCGAAAACACCCCGCATGTGGAGTTTATCATCCAGGCGCTGATTGTCAGCCGGGCCGACAGCGGCAAATTTGTATACAAGCTGCCCGAAAACGTGACCGAAGTGCGCGAAATCTATTTGCAGGACGACGACTGGATCGGCAATGGAAAAAAACGCGGGCTGCTCACGGCGGAGGAATTCGGCGCGCTGCGCAGCCTGCTGTTCGGCAAGAACATCGAGTGGGAACGGCTGTTCAAAATGTTTGCCGATCCCTGCCTTTCGATTGACGGGTTGCTCATGGGGGAGGATTTCCTCAACATCTCCAAGGAGTATTACGAAGCGCAGTATTCCCGCGTGGTCTTCTCGGACTTTCTCTGGACCATGCGGTCGATGTACCTGCCGCTGTTTTATGTGCTGAAAAACCAGCCGCCCTATGCCGACCTCTACCACAGCATTGCGACGGGCTATTCGGGCGTTTGGGGCAGCATGGCCAAAGCTATGCACGGCCGGCCGCTGCTGATCTCGGAGCACGGCATCTACACGAGAGAGCGCGAGGAGGAGATCATCAAAGCCGATTGGGTCAAGGGCATATACAAGGATATCTGGATCCAGCAGTTTAACAAGTTTTCTCTCTGCGCCTATCGGTATGCCGACAAGGTCACTTCGCTGTTCGAGGGCGCGAGGCAACTGCAAATTGAGCTGGGATGTCCGCCTGAAAAGACCCTTGTGACGCCCAACGGCATCAATGCCGCGCTGTTTGAGGGCCTTCCGCAGAAGGCGCCGGACGATTCGTTTATCAACCTGGGCGCGGTGCTGCGCGTCTCCCCAATCAAGGATGTTAAGACGATGATCAACGCGTTTTACTATGCAAAGAAGGTGGAGCCGCGGCTGAAGCTCTGGATTATGGGGCCGACCGACGAGATGCCCGAGTACTCCAAGGAGTGCATGGAACTTGTGGAGAACCTCGGCGTGCAGGATATCGAGTTCACCGGCCGTATCAACGTACGCGACTATATTGCCAAAATGGATATCATCCTGCTGACCAGCATCAGCGAGGGGCAGCCGCTTTCGATCCTCGAGGCGTTTGCCGCCAAGCGCCCAGTCATTGCAACCAACGTCGGCAACTGCTATGGTCTGATCTATGGCGAGCGCGATCAATATGGCGAGGCGGGCGTGGTGGTGCCGGTCATGTCGGTTTCCAAGGTTGCGGACGCGATTGTGACGCTTGCGCAGGACGATGCACTGCGCCGCAAAATGGGCGAAATCGGCTACCGCCGCACGGTGGATTTCTATTCCACCAAGGATTTTCTGCGGCAATACCACGATTTATATGAGGAGATCACCGCGCCATATGGCATAAAACCCGACCGGACGCCGTTTGCATTGCATCCGCAGGATGGAGCCGGCGGGCGCGGTCCGGGCGCATGATGAGGCGCTGAAACACAAGGAGGTGAAAGTGGTTGGCGGGCATTGGATTTGAGCTCAAGCGCATCTTTAAAAAAGGCAGCATCCTCAGCACAATCGAGGGCGTGGGATACAGCTCGATTGTGACCATCGGGCCGATGGTCATGGTCATCGGCACCCTGCTGCTGCTCTACCGAATTTTGGAATACACCTCGGTTTCCTATGCGGACCGCGAACTGCTGTCCTCCACGATTCTCTATGTATTCATCTTTTCACTCATCGCC
>CATNEU010000199.1 GCA_950097605.1 uncultured Oscillospiraceae bacterium
GCGCGCCTGGTCGAAGCGGGGGACCTGATTTCCATTTGCAGACGGCTGCTCGTCACCGCGAGCGAGGATATCGGGCTCGCCTATCCGCAGGCCGTGACGGTCGTCAAATCCTGTGTGGACAGCGCGATGCAGCTCGGCTTTCCTGAGGCGCGCATCCCGCTCGCACAGGGCGTGCTCCTGCTCTGCACCGCTCCCAAGTCCAACAGTGCGCTGACCGCGATTGAAGCCGCGCTGGCCGATGTGCGTGCGGGCAACTATTCAGACGTGCCCACCCATCTCAAGGACGGACACTATGGCGGGGCCAAGCAGCTCGGCAACATGGTGGAATACCGTTATCCGCACACCTTTCCCGGCCACTACTGCAAGCAGCAGTATCTGCCCGACGCGCTGCTGGGCCGCGTATACTACCGGTTTGGCGACAACAAAACCGAACAGGCGGCGCGCACTTACCGGGAGAGCGTTCTCAAAAAAGCGGAGGGCGGCGAATAGTTGTCGCCCCGCAACACTACATAAGGAGGCAAATTTCATGGATGAAACCAAATTGCTGTCGCTCGCGCGCGAGGCGCAGCAAAATTCCTATGCACCCTATTCCGGCATCAAAATCGGCGCGGCGCTCCTCGCCGCGGACGGGCGGGTATTCACCGGTTGCAATATCGAAAACGCCTCGTATGGCGCAACGGTCTGCGCCGAACGCGTAGCGCTTTTCAAGGCCGTATCCGAGGGCGTCACGGCGTTCCGCGCGCTGGCCGTTGCAGGAAGTACTGCGCAGCCCCCCTTTCCCTGCGGCCTCTGCCGGCAGGCCCTCTGGGAGTTTGCGCCGGATCTGACGGTGTATACCCAAGGCGAGGCGGGTGAGGTCATGGCCGCAACCCTTGCCGACCTGCTGCCCAGCGCTTTCTCGATTGAATGAAGCCGAACCGTGCGTTTCAAAATACACAACGAAAAACAGCCTGCCGGGGCCAATCCTCGGCAGGCTGTTTGTATTGATATTCGTTATAAGGGGGAATATACCGCTTTATGAGTCGGGGCGTTTTCTTAATACATGCCGCCCATACCCGGCGCCGGCGCCGCCGGAACCGGATTCTCTTCCTTCTTATCCGCAACGAGCGACTCGGTGGTCAGCACCATCGAAGCGACAGAAGCCGCGTTCTCAAGTGCAGAACGGGTGACCTTGGTCGGGTCCACGATGCCGAAGGTCAGCATATCGCCATAGGTCTCGTCGTAGGCGTTGAAGCCGTAGCCAACCTTGCGCGAACGGCGGATTCTGTCAATGATGACCGAACCCTCAAGCCCAGCGTTCTCGGTGATCTGGCGCAGCGGCTCTTCAAGCGCTTTAAGGACGATCCGCACGCCGGTCTTCTCATCGCCGTCGCAAGAGGTGATGAGCTTTTCGACCGCCGGCATCACGTTGATCAGCGCCACGCCGCCGCCTGCCACGATGCCCTCTTCGACTGCGGCCTTGGTCGCTGCCAACGCATCCTCAATGCGGAGCTTTTTCTCCTTCATCTCGATCTCGGTGGCCGCGCCAACTTTGATGACCGCCACGCCGCCGGCGAGCTTTGCAAGACGCTCCTGCAGCTTCTCGCGGTCGAAGTCGGAGGTGGTGTTTTCAATCTGCGCGCGGATCTGGGCAACCCTGTTTTTGATCTCCTGCGAATCGCCCATGCCGTCCACGATGATGGTGTTTTCCTTCTGCACCTTAACCTGTCTTGCGCGGCCCAACTGGTCAACGGTCGCGTCCTTGAGCTCAAGGCCGATTTCCTCGCTGATGACCTGGCCGCCGGTCAGGATGGCGATATCCTGCAGCATCTCTTTGCGTCTGTCGCCAAAGCCCGGCGCCTTGATCGCAACGCAGGTGAAGGTGCCGCGCAGTCTGTTGACCAGCAGGGTTGCCAGGGCTTCGCCCTCCACGTCCTCCGCAATGATGACAAGCTTTTTGCCGCTCTGCACAATCTGCTCGAGCAGCGGCAGAATCTCCTGAATCGAGGAAATTTTCTTATCGGTGATCAGGATGTAGGCGTCGTCGATGACAGCCTCCATCTTGTCGGTGTCGGTGCACATATACGGCGAGATATAGCCGCGGTCGAACTGCATACCCTCCACGACCTCGCTGTAGGTCTCGGCCGTCTTGGACTCCTCAACGGTGATGACGCCGTCCGCCGTGACCTTCTCCATCGCGTCCGCAATCAGCTTGCCGACGGTGTCGTCCGCCGCAGAGACGGTGGCGACGCGCGCGATATCCTCGGAGCCGCTGACGGTTTTGGAGTTTTCAACAATGCCCTGCACGGCAACGTCCACGGCTTTTTTAATGCCCTTGCGCAGAACCATCGGGTTTGCGCCCGCCGCGACGTTTTTCATGCCCTCGCGCACCAGCGCCTGCGCAAGCAGCGTGGCGGTCGTGGTGCCGTCGCCGGCCGCGTCGTTGGTTTTGGTGGCAACCTCTTTGACAAGCTGCGCACCCATATTCTCAAACGGGTCGTCCAGCTCGATTTCCTTTGCGATGGTCACGCCGTCGTTTGTGATCAGCGGCGCGCCGAATTTCTTGTCGAGCACGACGTTGCGTCCCTTGGGTCCCAGTGTAATCTTTACGGTATCCGCAAGCTGGTCAATACCGGCCTGCAGCGCTTTTCTGGCTTCTTCACCAAAGATAATTTCCTTCGCCATTGTAAGATTCCTCCCTCAAATGTCTGGTTTTAGCCGGCGCCGGACGCCGGTTATCGCATCCGTACAAATCCGGCCGGTGTATTGCAAATTGCAGGTCTGGCGCTCTTCCGTGCCGTCTGCGCATCCTGATTTTCAAACGGATAAACCGGGATCCGCAGAAACCGGCGCGGACGCGCCCGGATGCCGCCCTCCCGAAACGGGAAACGCGGCGGACTTTACCGACGGGAAGCGTGGGCTTCCCTGTAACAATCAATCGCTGCTTTCCGGCTGCTTATTCCACCACTGCAAGAATATCGGACTGCCGGACAATCGTGTACTCTTCGCCGTCGAATTTGACTTCGGTTCCCGAGTATTTGCTGGTGATGACCCTGTCGCCGGTCTTGACGTACATCGTGACGTCCTTGCCGTCCACAACGCCGCCCGGGCCGACCGCGATCACTTGGGCGATCTGCGGTTTTTCCTTTGCCGCGCCCGCGAGGATAATGCCGCTTTTGGTGGTCTCCTCCGCCTCAACCATTTTTATGACGACCCTGTCAGCAAGAGGCTTGATTGTCATAGTAAATTCCTCCCTGATATTGATTTTATGATATTAGCACTCGTTCAACATGAGTGCTAATATATATTCTATATTCTTTTCAAGAAAAATCAAGTGCCAGAACAAGCCTTTGGCGCAATTTTGTGAACTATTGATAAAAATGCATAGGAATCTCCCCCTATTTCTACTAATTTTACTGCCATACAACGCCCAGTTCGGAAACGACGGCGACACAAAGCCGACACATCTTCCCCAAACGCGCCCACTGTCCGATGAATAGAACCGTCAGCCCGACGCTGCTTTTGTTTTTCCGCGCCGCCGGGCTGTTTGCAGCCGGTTCCAATGTTTTAGAAAATGTTAAACCTCATTCACGTTTCGTATGGTTTTTCGCCACAATTCTAATTTATCATTATACCGTAATCTGGCATTTGCAGGCGAGCTGGAGGGCAGCGTGTGCACCCCCACGCCGGTGATTTC
>CATNEU010000200.1 GCA_950097605.1 uncultured Oscillospiraceae bacterium
GCCTCGATAAACTCGTCGTTTAAGCGGTTCAGCATCGCAACCAGCGGCTCGCGGTTCCGCCAGGCCTCGGTAAAGTCGATATCGTCCATAAACAGCGCGAACTGGCGAACGCCCGCCGCATAGAGCTGCTCATATTTCGCCAGGATGCACTGGTAGTCGGCCTCGCTCGCAAGGTCGATCGAATTACCCGGATGAATGGCCCAGATGAATTCCACCTTGGTGTCCTTGCCCTTTTGGATCAGCTCTTTGAGTTCCGCAAGCTTGTTCGCGGGATACAGCTCCCGCCAGCGCCCAGCGTGGTATTCGTCGTTTTTCGGGCCGTATATATAGCCGTTCATCTTGAGGCGGCTGCCGAAGTCCATCAGGCTCCGGCGGTCGGCATGGCTCCAGGTCACGCCGTAGAAGCCCTCGATAAAACCGCGGAACTGGGTGTCCGCCCAATCCTGGATCGTGACTTCGGAAATCCGGCGCCCGGACTGCGAGAGCATCTGCTCGAGCGTCGCCAGCGCGAAATACACGCCGTCGGCCGTGCCGCCGAGCACCGCGATGGTGCCGCTTTCCGCCGCGTCGGCGCGCAGCAGGTAGGCGTCGTGGTGCGCGAAGGTCGTCGCGTCAAACGGCTTGTCTGCAAAATACCGGCCGGCGGCGCCGTCCGCGCCGCGCAGGCCCAACAGCAGGTTGGTCCTGTCCGAACGCAGCTCGTCCGTATAGATTGGCGTCAGGTTATAGGCGTCCAGCAGGCGGGCCAGATAGGCGCGCGACGGCGCGTCCACGCCGGGTTCGAGCACTACGTTGACCTCGCGCGTGACGGTAAACGCCGCGCCGCCGGTCTTCTGCGACTGCACAATCGGGTAAACCGTGTAGGCAAACGGCTCCACGTCCCGCGCGCGCACCAAAACGGGGTATTCCTGGTGCAAGGTGGTCCGCCCCGCCGTGACCGCGGCGGTCAGCGTAACCAGCGTGTCCCGCTCCGGCGGCTCCACAAGCGCCCTGTCGTTCGGCAGCACCGTGATGATTTCGGGCGCCGACGAGGCAAACGCGGCGGGCGCGCTCTCCCGGCTCGCCATGACGATCTCGAAATCCTTTGCGGCCTCTGCGGGAACACGCAAAGCGTCCAGCGCCGCCTTGGCCAACTGCGCGGTTTTGCCGGTCTGCCCAAACACGTCCTTGGTCACTTCCATCTCAGAGAGCGAGTAGCTTTGATAGGTGCTGCTGCGCGGGTCGTACCAACGCTCGATTCCCTGGAACCGCACATAGCGCGCAAACTGTGTGTCAAACGAAATCACCTGCTCGCCGTCTGCGCTGCCGCCGTTGTTTTCGGTGTAGATTGTCTCCCAGTTCTCGCCGTCGTTCGATGCCAGCAGCGCATAGCGCGCGCCCTTTGTGTACCAGTGCAGCACGATCTGGTTAAACGCATAGATATCCCCGAGGTCAAGCTGCAGCCAGGCGTCGTCGCTCTTGTTGGCGGACCAGCGCGTGGCGGCGTTCTGGTCGGCCGCGTATTCCGGCAGCAGCGCGTCGGTCGTCTCGGTGCCCGAGGCCGCCGCGGCGCTGTTCGCCGCCAGATTTTCGTTGAGCATGCGGTTGTAGACACAGAGGTTGTCGAGCAGCCCCGCAAACCCGTCGCCGATGCGAGAAAGCGGCAGGACAAACGCCGTCTGCAAGCCGCTCGAAGCATCCATCCGCGCGGCCAGCTCTCCGTTGATATACAGCGCCATCTCATTCTCTGTCGCCTGCAGCATCACGTTGCTCCAAACGCCGGCCGGAAGGCCGGCGGCAAAGTCGAACCGGCGGCCTTCGCGCGAGAAACCGAGCGAGCCGCTTCCGCTCTGGAACCCCAGCGCGCCAAGCTGCCATGCGTCCGCCCCCGCGGCCGAAAATAAATTGGCCGTATCGGCACAGTCCGCGTCCGGTTTGACGTCGAACTGCAGGGTGTAGGGATACCGCATGCCTTTCAGCGGCGTTTCTATGTACCCTTCGCCGTCAAAGCGGGCGGCCATGCCCATCTCCGGGTCGTCTATCACCTGCACGCCGTGCAAGACCCCGTCGTTGCCCCGGCCGCCCGTGTCGGCGGCCGTGCCATCCGCAAACGCATATTGCAGCAGCACGCCGTCGGCGTCTGTTTCGGGCGTGATTGCAAACGACGTGTCCGGCCCGGCGCCCAATCCGGCGCGGAGCGCGGCAAACGCGTCGTATTCCATTTTGGCATCGGGATTCCAGATCCGCTCGCCCAGCACACCGATCGCGGGCAGCAGCCGGTCAAATACCTGATAGGCGGAATAACCCGCTGTCTTTGCCGTGTCGTTTTTGCAGACGGCGGACGCGCCGCGCAGCAGCGGGTGGGCATCCGGTGCGCGTCCCGCACCGGCGGTCCAGCTTTGGTAGAGCGTTTGCAGCTTCAATTGGTCCTTGTCCTTTGAAAACGGCACCAGCCACAGATCCGCACTGTTGCTGTTTACATAGGAGCACCCGTTCTCGAGCAGCAGTTCGGTGCTGGCCCAGCCGTCGTCGTATTGCTGAACAACCGTCCCGGCGGGCAGGGAATACCCCTCCGGCATTGGGTTTTTCGCAAAGCTGCCCCAGATGCGCGCGTTTTTGCCCGCATCCGCGAGCTGCTTTGTCACGGCGTCCAAAAACGCATAGAAATCCGCGGCGTTTCCTGTATAGCCATCCCCGCCGAGCGCCACCTCGCCAGCGGAGAACACCGGGGCATCTCCCTCGGTGTACTCCGCAAGCAGCGCCCTTGCAAACGCCGCCGCTTCTTCGCTGCCCAGCCGCAGCCCGTTTTGATCGCCCAGTGCCGGGTCATAGGCTGTGAACGCGGCGGAATTGGAAAGCAGCGGCAGTTCGGGCACCACCGACACGCCGTATGTGCTGCCAAGACCGGCCAGCGCGCGGAAGGCCTGCTTGCTGTAGTGATTCTCCGCGGCCAGCCCGGGGAACGTCTCGCTTTCGAGGCGGAAGACCGCGCCGTCCTCGCCGGTAGTGTCCCCCAACCGGAGCTGCAGCCGGTTCAGCTTATACCAGGACATCGTCTTGAGTACGGTTTCCAAATAGGAAACCGAGAAATACTTCTGCGCCGCGTCGAGCACCAAACCGCGTTCCTCATAGGCCGGATAGTCTCTGGCTTCCCCCTTCGGCACACAGAGCGCGTCTCCGCTTTGCCGCAGCATCTGCAAGACGCTGCGGGTGCCCCAGAATGCGCCGGTATATGCGCACGCTTCAATCCGCAGCGAATCGCCGATCCGCAGCAGATTGCCCTCCTCACCGAGCGTCGGCGCGCCATCCAGCGTGATGAATACGTCACCCTCTGCGGGTTCGTCCGCAAAAACCGTCTCGACCGGACGGCCGGCAATCTCGGCGAAGTCGTGCGCAAGCGTCTGCCGCATCGGCGCAAGCTGATTCTGCCAGGCGCTATCGAGCACAATTTTGGATTGCTCTCCAAATACAAAATCGCCGCTGTCCCCATGCCATTCCCGCAGCGCGGGAACTGTGGGGGGCGCGGCGTTTTCTCCCTGTCCGGTATATTGGCCGGGCACCCGCACGGTTTTCTGCGCACTCACGCCCGTTTCGCCGGTATGCAGGTCCACGCCCCGCACCAGCACGCCGACCTCCTGCTCGACCAGCGGCTGCACCAC
>CATNEU010000201.1 GCA_950097605.1 uncultured Oscillospiraceae bacterium
ATACAAAAAGCGCCCGGCCGCATCATGCGGCCGGGCGCTTTTTCATCCCGCTATTTGCGGCGCAGACTGGAGTCCCGGATTACCGAAGAGATTGCTTCAGCAGAGGCCTCCAGGCTTTGGTGTTCGGTCTCGCTGAGCGGGAACTCCAGAATGCGTTTGACGCCGCTGCGGCCCACGATGCAGGGCAGGCCGATGCAGACATCGTGCAGGCCGTATGGCCCGTCGACATAGGTGCAGACCGGCAGCACCGAATCCTCGTCGCGCACGATGGCCTCGCAGATGCGCAGAACCGCCTGCGCAATGGCATAGTAGGTTGCGCCCTTGCATTTGATGACCTCGTAGGCGCTGTCCCGCACTTGGGTGAACAGGTCGTGCAGGCAGTCGAGGTCGGTGCATTTGCCGCATTCCTCGCAGAAATGCTCCAGGTCGATGCCCGAGACATTGGCGCTGCTCCAGACGGCGAACTCGCTGTCGCCGTGCTCGCCGATGATGAAGGCGTGGATGTTGCGGTAGTCCACCTCGAGATGCTGGCCCATGAGGTATTTGAGCCGTGCCGTATCGAGCACGGTGCCCGAGCCGATCACGCGGTTTTTGGGGAAGCCCGAGAATTCGAGCGCCGCATAGGTCAGCGTGTCGACGGGGTTGGAGACAATCAGCAGAATGCACTCCTTATTGTACTTCGCAACCTCCCCGATGATCGTGCGGAAGATTTTGAGGTTCTGGTCCACCAAGTCGGTGCGGGTTTGGCCCTCTTTCTGGCCTGCGCCCGCCGTGATGATCACGAGTTGCGCGTCGTGCAGGTCTTTGTAGCCGCCGGCATAGATATCGGCGGGCTTTGCAAACGGGATGCCGTGGTTGAGGTCCATTTCCTCGCCGCGGGCTTTGTTTTCGTCTACGTCGATCAGCACCATTTCGGAAAACAGGCCGTTTTGCATCAGGGTATAGGCTATTGTCGCACCGACAAAGCCGCAGCCGATTACGGCGCATTTTTGTTTGTTGAGCATCGTATCAAAACACCTCCTGCCGTTAGTATGGGCAGCCGAAGCAGGGAATATGAGGAAGGCCCGCGGGCATGCGCAAAAATATATAGCGGGGGTTGCGTTTTTGGCGGAAGTGGTATACACTGATAAAGGTTTTGGTCACGGAGAGAAAAGAAGAGGGTCTTATTTTCTGCATGTATTTTGTGCTTATACTTATTTAATTAAATAATTTATCTTGTATTGTCTATATCTAACAAATAATTGGAGGTTAATCTAATGAGAGTGCTCTTTATCGACATTGATACGCTGCGTCCCGACCATCTTGGATGCTATGGGTATGGCCGGGATACCTCGCCGAACATCGACAGAATTGCGGAAGAGGGCGTCCGCTTTGACCGGTATTACTGCCCGAATGCGCCCTGCCTGCCCTCGCGCGCTTCCTTGGTATCGGGTCAATACGGCATCAAGACCGGCGTGGTTGGACACGGCGGAACCGCGGCCGACATGCGCTTGCAGGGAGAAGACCGGGACTTTACAAGCGCGTTTTCGGATAACAACCTGATCCATCTGTTCCGCAAAAAAGGCTACCATACGGTTTCGGTCAGCACGTTTGCCGAACGGCATTCCGCCTGGTGGTTCAACGCCTCGTTCAACGAGTGCTACAATGTCGGCGGGTATGGCGGGGAGTCGGCAGAGCGCGTCACGCCGGTCGCGGTGGACTGGATCGAGCGCAACGCGAAACAGGACGACTGGGTGCTGCATGTGCACTACTGGGACCCGCATACCCCTTATCGCGCGCCCGCGTCGTTCGGCAACCCGTTTGCGGATCAGCCGCTGCCCGACGACTGGATCACCGAGGAGATATTCGCAGAGCACCAAAACCACATCGGGCCGCACGGCGTGCGCGAGATCGGCATGTGGACGGATGCGGAAAATCCACAGTTTCCCAGACATCCGGGCCGCATCGGCAGCATGCAGGAGATGAAGCGGTTTATGGACAACTATGACTGCGGCATCCGCTATACCGACGACAACATCGGCCTGCTGCTCGATGCGCTGCGCCGTCAGGGCGTCTATGACGACGACCTGGCGATCATCGTGACCTCCGACCACGGCGAGAATATGGGAGAATTCGGCATCTATGGCGAGCACGGCACCGCCGACGAGCCGACCTGCCGGATTCCGATGATCATTCGCTGGCCGGGCGGGCGCAAAGGGATAACCGACCACGCGTTCCATGCAAACGTTGACCTTGCGCCGACCGTGGAGGAGCTGCTCGAGCTCCCCGACCGCTATGACAAATTCGATGGGATCAGCTATGCCAAAACCATCACCGACGGCGAGCCGTGCGGCCACGACTACTTAACGCTGACGCAGTGCGCGCACGTTTGCCAGCGCTCGGTGCGTTTTGACGATTACCTGTATATCCGCACCTATCACGGCGGCTATCACCTGTTCCCGCGCGAGATGCTCTTCAACGTCAGAGAGGACCCGCACCAGTTGCACAACCTCGCGGCGAAGCAGCCAGCGCTCTGCGACCGCGGCGCGCGTCTGCTGCTCGATTGGCAGGACCGCATGCTGCAGGAGTCGCCCAGCCAGATTGACCCGCTCTGGACTGTGATGAAAGAGGGCGGGCCGTATCACTGCCGCGGCCAGCTTGCGGCATATTGCGAGCGGCTTGAAAAAACCGGCCGGGGCTTTGGCGTGGAGCTGCTGCGCAAGCAGTATCCCGGCGAGGCGTGATTCGACTGAAAATGTAAAAAAAGCGGGAAACAGGCTACCCCTGTCCCGCTTTTTTTGGTATACTGATAAAAATAGCCGCTGCGCGTAGTGCAATCCGCACGGATGCGCGGGTGAAGGTGAAGACAATACGGCTTGGACGACTTGTAAACCGTCCGGGCGTCAACGAATAGGGAAGGATTTGATACCATGCCGCCACTTACCCTGATGATCAAACCGGCCTCCGGGCTGTGCAATCTGCGCTGCAAATACTGCTTTTATCATGATGTAACCGAAAAGCGCGAGGTGCATTCCTATGGCGTGATGCGTGAGGAAACCCTTGAAAAGGTTGTGAAGCATGCACTGGAATTTGCCGACGGCATCTGCACGTTTGCGTTCCAGGGCGGCGAACCCACGCTGACCGGTTTGGATTTTTATAAAAAGCTCATCGAATTGCAGGAGACCTATAACACCAAAAAGGTGAGCATCCACAACGCCATCCAGACCAATGGCGTCAATATCGACGACGAATGGGCGGCGTTTTTCGCCGCAAACCATTTTCTTGTGGGCCTGTCTCTCGACGGTGTGAAGGACTTAAACGACACCAACCGTGTGGACGACAAGCAGGAGGGCAGTTACTCCAGAATTATGCACGCCGTGCAGCTATTTGACAAACACAAGGTGCAGTATAACATTTTGACCGTCATCACCAAGCAGCTTGCGCGCAACGTGGGCAAAACCTATTCTTTTTTCAAAAAACACGCGTTTCAGTATGTGCAATTTATCCCCTGTCTGGACCCTCTGGGCGAGGAACGCGGCCAGAACGCATATTCACTCACCCCCGAGGATTACACCTATTTCCTGAATACGCTGTTTGACCTTTGGTATGCCGATTTCTGCAAGGGCAAGCATCTGCATGTGCGCT
>CATNEU010000202.1 GCA_950097605.1 uncultured Oscillospiraceae bacterium
CCTTGCCGGCGCTTTGCACGCCCGACTGTGCGAGATAGGGCTTTAAAATCTCCACGCCCGCGTTCATCGCCCGCGCCGCAAGCATCACCTCGGGCAGATATACCTCGCCCTTTTTAAATTTTCGTCCGATCACATCCATACCGCTGATCAGTCCGTGTTCCAGGATGTCCTTTGCATCCAGCTCCTCGTCGAGTGCGTCCTGCACTAGCTGCTTGACCGCCTTGGTCTTGCCCTTCTGCAAGCCCAGGGACAGCTCTTCTAAAATGCTCATGCGTGTACCTACCTCCCAAACCGGAAGCAGGTTTTCCTGCGGTTCCGGGATTTTTCAATGCAATCATCATACAATAAATTTGTCCAAAACGCAAACCAAAATGCGGGGGTTCTCTGCGTTTTTGCAGGATAATGGCGGCCTTCCGTCAAATTTTGGTGATGCGCAGCGGCTTGTTCCTGCGCAGGCATTCCCGGATCACCATGCGGGTTCCCGGAGAGCGGTAGTCCCAGAAAGCCAATACGAAATCGGCATGTTCGATGATGGAAAAATTGCGGACCAACGGCGCATGGCTGCCGAAAAGCCCATAATCCGGCGTGTATTCCCGCAAAGGGATGCCGCGCTCGCGGGCCAGCCTGCCCGCGAGCACGTCGATGCCGCAGGCGCCGCCGCTGACGATTTCGGTTGTATCCGCAGGCAGATGTGCGGCTAGAAATTGTAACGTCACACGGTTTGGATCATAGTGCCTGGAGCCGATGATTGCCGTAATCATAGGGGGCCTCCTGCATCTTGCTGTGATTTTCACAGTTTCTGTTGCGCATTCTGGATCAGCCGAAACCTCCGCGCGGTTTCTTTTAAAGCGGCCCGCTCTCTATCCGTATGCGTCTGTCAATATTGTAACGCAAACCGCGCTTTTTGGGAAGAGTTTTTCCGTAATTGGGAATGTTAGTACCTTCGTCTGTTGGGTACGCAGGGCTGCGTACCCAGCAAACTGCCCAGGAGAGGGGTGGCATATTTAGGAAGATTGCTGAAATCCCGATGGATACCAAAAATAAGGTAGACATGTTTGTAAAATAATGTTATAACTATGTTGCTGAATAAAATTACCAAATAGCAGAGCTTTTGGCGGATTGCGCATCGCATGGCTGCCAAAATATTTGTTTCTAACCCTGTAATTCGCAGATTCTCCCGAAATACCTCTGCATAGCCACGGCCGTTTGTGATGGGGAACGACAAGTTTACCAGAAAATACTATTCACTTTTATGGAAACCACCGAAAAACAAAAATAACCATAAAAAGGGATAGACAAAACTGTAAAAAAATGTTATACCTATACTGCCGGTCATCGCTTTCACCTGCGGAAAAATTCCCTTCTATAAAAGCATCGCAATCATGGAACATTAAAATCGGACAGCCAGTTTTTCAGTTGGAAAGCTGCGTAAACACCGGGCGTTGCGTTTATCTCAAAATGCAAACCGGCTCTTGTCCGCCTCTGGAAGAGAATACTTTATGTTTTAGGAGAGATTGCTTTGAAGAAATTGATTCGGGGAATAGCGGCGACCTGCGCGGCTTGCTGCACCGGTTTGCTGGTACTCATTTCGGCGGTGTCTTTTTCGATGCCGAACAGCTATTCGGTGATTGAAGGGGACAACCTGACGTTGCAGACGGCGTTGCCGCTGAGCGTTGGAGACAGGGACACCGGGGAAAACAGCAAGCTGGTTGGTATGACGAGCGGCAACAAAGTGAACATGGAGCTCAAGCTCTTTGGGTTTGTGCCGGTCAAAGAGGTCAGCGTACAGGTGGTTGAGCCCAAAAGCGTGATTCCGGCGGGCGTCCCGTTTGGCGTGAAGATGTTCACCCAGGGCGTGATCGTCGTGGGACTCACCGAGGTGCCGACCAAAGACGGAACGGTCTGCCCGGCCAAGGAAGCCGGCATTCGCACCGGAGACGTCATTTTAAAAATCGACGGGCATTCGGTCGGCAACAACGAGGACATTGCGGACATTATCAGCAAAAGCGAGGGACGGGAGCTGAAAGTGGAAATGAAACGGAAAGATGTTGCGTTTAACGTTTCGATCCAACCGGCGCTCTCGCAGACAGACACACAATATAAAGGGGGCATGTGGGTCAGGGACTCTTCCGCAGGAATCGGCACGATTACTTACTATGACAGCGAGACCGGTTCGTTCGGCGGCCTTGGGCACGCCATCACCGACGTGGACACCGGCGAGATTATGCCTTTGTCCAGCGGTGAGGTGGTGGATGTGGACATTCTGGGCGCCGTGAAGGGCAAAAAAGGCGCGCCCGGCGAGCTCAAAGGCACCTTCCGCACCCAAAAGCCGGTTGGAAGCCTGCTGGCAAACAGGGAAACGGGCGTTTTCGGCAAGCTGCTCAACCCGATCAGCTACCGCGAACCCATGCCGGTTGCGATGAAGCAGGACGTAAAAGAGGGCGAAGCAAAGATCATCTGCACAGTGGATGAGAATATTGCGCAGGAATTTGACATAAAGATAGAGCGAGTGAATTTAAATGACACGGCGCCGACTAAAAATATGGTGATCAAGGTGACCGATCCGCGTCTTTTGGAAAAAACGGGCGGAATCGTGCAGGGCATGAGCGGAAGCCCGATCATCCAGGACGGCAAGGTGATAGGGGCGGTGACACATGTATTTGTAAACGACTCCACAAAGGGTTACGGCATATTCATCGAAAACATGCTCAAGACGGCGGCAACCGTCAGCGCGCAGCAAAAAGCGTCATAAAAAGCGAAATATAAGAAAAATGCGTTCAAATCGTGGTAATTTTCTCATATCGTATACAAAATCAACCAAAATTTCGCTACACTTTTAGTGGTTTTTGAAATCACAAAATGTTGATTTATAGCGAAAAAAGTGCTATGGTATTGTATAGAGAGAGAAGCCCCAGACAACATTAAAGGAGGACAAAATGATGAACAAATTAAAAGTATTGATTGCGGACAACAGTATGGACTTCGGCCAGATCTGTTCGAGTGTTTTAAGCGCCCACGGCTTCCAGTGCATCACTGCCGAGAAGGACGGTTTTTATGTCGTGGAGGTGATCAAACGCGAACGCCCGGATATTGTGCTGCTCGATGTGTTTATGTCCCACCTCGACGCCATCGGCGTGATGAAAAACGTCGCTTCTCTGGATCTGCCCAAAAAGCCGATGTTTATGGTGATGTCGAGTTTCGACAACCCAATGCTGCAAAAAGAGGTCATGACCGGCGGTGCGGCGTATTATTTCCTCAAGCCGTTTGATATGGATGTGCTTGCAGAGAGGATGCTGCAGCTTGCAGGTATGGGGGAGACCGCTGCCATGCAGCCTGCGGGCAACGCGTCGGCTCCTAAGGAGAAGATCTCCCAGGCCAACCTCGAGATGATGGTTACCCAAATTATCCACCAGATTGGCGTGCCGGCCCATATTAAAGGCTACCACTATCTGCGCGAGTCGATCATGCTGGCGGTGGAAAACAGCGATATCATCAACGCCGTGACCAAGCAGCTCTATCCAACCGTCGCGAAAAAGCACGATACGACCTCCTCCCGTGTGGAACGCGCCATCCG
>CATNEU010000203.1 GCA_950097605.1 uncultured Oscillospiraceae bacterium
CTACTGCCAGGCGGAGCTGAGCAAGATCACATCATGGATCGATACATCCAAGGCAAAGCTGGAGTCGGCTCAGGGCGTGCTGGAATCCGTGAACAGTGCGGTGAAAGTGGTGGAGGATAAAGTTGCGGCATGCCAGAAAACGGTGGATGACGCAAACGGCAGCTATACTGCATTGCTAACCCGTCAGAACAGTCTCACAGATAAGGCAAAAGAGCCGGATGGACTGACTGAGGATGAACAGAAAGAGCTAGAACGGTTAAATGGCGACGGGGAGGGCAGTGTGGCGGCGGCTTCCAGGATGCTTTACGGCTCCACCAGCCGCAACCGCCTCTCGCGGTTTTTAGAGGAGATTCCCAAAGAGTATAAGGACTTCCAGGACGGAACAGTCACGATCTCCAAAATTGATCCGTCCACCTATGTGGCGGCCAACCGGGGCGCTTCCCGAAAGGTGGCACGCACGCTGGGGATCTCGGGCCAGTCCGTTACGGCTGCCACGGGTGTGCAGTATGACATCGGCGACATTGTGGTGCACCGGGTGTTTGGCGAAGGCAAGGTCCTCTCGGCGACGCCGATGGGCAACGACGTGCTGGTCGAGGTCAGCTTCAGCGGGTTTGGCATTAAAAAAATCATGGCAAATTTTGCAAAACTCGAAAAACACTGACCGGACCGGTTCCGGACCGGCACAAAAGCGCCCTGCCCCGCATATAAATGCTGGGCAGGGCGCTTTTACAATTGTGCAATGAACGTCAAAGTGTGCGCCCCGATCGGAACACTGTGCAGGATACCTCTTTGCCGGTGCGTTTTTGGCAGGGAAACGTGCTGTTTTGCCCGAAACAAAAAAAGAAATCGCATATTCTGTTCACGAAACCCGGCCCCTGTCATACAATGATATTGAAGTGTATTCTTTAATACTTGTATAGGAGGATTTATATGGCTGATCCTAAAGTAGTACCATTATCAGGAGTGGGAGCAAATTGCTTCAAAGAGGCCGTTTGCGTGAACGCCAGCCGGATCTTCGACTCGTGCAGCGATAAAGATTGCCTCGAAGACCTGCAGGTTTGCTTCACCGACGCGGCACAGCCAATCATCGACAGGGCATGCAGTGTAAAAGTCAAGGACGTCAATGTTTTAAATGTATTTATGGATGTGGAACCGGTTGCGTTCAATAGGGGCTTCTATTCGGTTGACATGACCTTCTGCTTCATGGTCCGGCTCGAGGTGTTCACCTCGCCGATGTGCCACCCCGCGGTTGTGACGGGCTTCTCGTCGTTCTGCAAAAAGGTCATCCTCTTCGGAAGCGAAGCCAAGGTAAAAACCTTCCTGTCCGGCCGTCCCTATGTGGCGTCCCCGGATGGCATCGACCAGGATTGCCCGTGCATGTCCACGCTGCCGCAGGCGGCTGTCAACGTTGCGGACCCGGTTGTGCTCTCCTGCAGGCTCTGCGATTGCCCGCGCTCCACAAACGACTGCATTTGCAGCATCCCCGCTTCCATTGCAAACCGCTTCGAAGGCGATTTCGGCTGTGTTTGCCCGCTGAAGACCGTGTATATCTCGCTTGGGCTGTTCTCGATTGTGCAGCTTGAAAGAGAAGTACAGCTTATGGTGCCGACATATGACTACTGCATCCCCGATAAGGAATGCAACGTATCCAATTCCGATGACCCGTGCGAGCTGTTCAAAAAGATCAAGTTCCCGACCGACGAGTTCTTCCCGAGGCGTCTTCAGGAGCTTGACCCGGACGATACCGACCATTGCGGCAGCTGCGGCAATTCCTACTTACAGTAAGCGGTTTGTCTGTGCGAATAAAAAGGCGAAAGCCTTTTTATTCTGCTGTACTGGGGGACAGGCTTCCCATGCGGGCGGAAACCCGATTATCCGTACGATCTATCTGCAAAGAGCGCATACAGCGTACTGTATGCGCTCTTTGCGAAGATTGGAAAACTATACGGCTGCGCAATTTGCCGGAGCAACGCCGCGGCGGGACATTCGTCAAAGCGCGCGTTTTAAAAATGTACGGCGCTTTATAGGTCGTCCGCATCCTGAACCGGCACCTCATAGCGGTTTTCCGGGCGGCCGGTATAGCTGCCGTTCGGGTCGGTTTCCAACGCGTCGAATGTGATGATGGAACGCGCTTTCTGTGTTGGAGCGCCTTCTGGGCGCTCTTTTTTTCTGTGGCAGGATATTTTTTTCATTTTCTCACCCCTTTACTAGTTTTTCCATGAAACAGACCCGCATGCAAATTTCGTAATGGAATTTTACCGTGCTGTAAACGTTCGCGGCTTGTATTTAGCACCAAAAGAGGATATAATGGAACAGGATTTTCTGAAATGTACAATTGTTTTGCAGGGGAGGACACAATGAAGTATATCGTATTATTATGTGATGGCATGGCGGACTATCCTGTGGAGGAGCTGGGTGGAAAGACCCCGATGTCTGTCGCAAAAAAGCCCCATATGGAGAAGCTTGCCGCCAGCGGTGAGATTGGAACCGTGAAAACCGTTGCGGACGGGCTGTCGCCGGGCAGCGACGTGGCGAATCTGAGCGTGATGGGTTACGACCCGTTTTTATATTACTCCGGGCGCTCCCCGTTGGAGGCCGCGAGCATCGGCATCTCGCTTTCGGAACAGGACGTTGCCACCCGCTGCAACCTGGTCACTCTGTCCGACGAGCCGGCGTATGCCGACAGGACCATGGTGGACTACTGTGCCGACGACATTTCGACCGAAGAGGCCGACGAGCTGATTGCCTGTCTGCAGCAGGCGCTTGGAGACGACGCTTTTTCGTTTTATACCGGCGTGAGCTACCGGCACTGCCTGGTTTGGCGGAATGCGCCCGCGGAGATTGGCAGCCTGACGCCGCCGCATGATATCAGCGGGCAGCCGGTGCGCGGGCACCTTCCGGCTTGCAGGGAGTTCCTCTCGCTTATGGAGAAAAGCTATGCGCTTTTGAAGGACCATCCTGTCAACCAGAAGCGCGTGGCGCGCGGGCAGCGGCCCGCCAACAGCATCTGGCTCTGGGGCAGCGGGCATAAAAAGAACCTGCCGCAGTTTGCGGATAAATGCGGCTTGCAGGGCGCGGTGATTTCGGCGGTCGACCTGCTCAAGGGCATTGGCAAGCTCACGGGGATGGACGTCATCGAAGTGGAGGGCGCCACCGGTTATATCGACACCAATTTTGCCGGAAAGGCGAAGGCTGCTCTGGATGCGCTCGCAGACGGCAAGGACTTTGTTTATCTGCATGTGGAGGCGCCCGACGAATGCGGGCACCGCCACGAGATTGAAAACAAGGTGCGCGCCATTGAACGGATCGACGAGCAGATTCTCGGCGCGCTGCTGGAGGGCCTGCGCGTGTATGACGGCTTTAAAATTATGATCCTGCCGGATCATGCCACGCCGCTGGCGCTAAAAACCCACACGTCCGATCCAGTGCCCTTTCTGATCTATGACAGCCGTCAGGCCAGGGAACGCAGCGTGGAGGTCTTTGACGAGGAAAACGCCGCCAAAACCGGCGTTTATGTGGCGGAAGGGCCAACGCTGATCGACCGTTTTTTGCGGGACTGAGCTGCG